>SUVT01000023.1 GCA_015061845.1 Lentisphaerota bacterium | reverse complement strand
GTTGATGAGTTGGAAATGGTAGTTTGAGCGTGGCTACCCAGCTTGTCCTCCGTAGCTTCAGCGAAGGAGGAAGAGTAACCACCGAAAACACTCCATTTGCAGATCGCAACAAGAATTTTCTGCCATTTTTGAAGACTTTTGAAATTACCTCCTCATATAAAATTTTACCAAAAAAATTTGACTTTTAAAATACATGATGTATATTAACTTTAAGTGCTACAATGTGATACAATAATATAAAAAATCAGGAACCTGTACCATGAAACAACTTTTCGCAGCTTTATTTTGTGTGCTCCTTCTGACCGGCTGTAACACTCCCCGCGATTACTCCATGAAGGACCATCGTATTTTCGGAGAGTCTGTTCAAAATTACTACCAACCGGTATTTGAGGAAAATCTCAGCCGGTATGAACGCAAAATCAATGCGGCAAAAACCAAAGCCGATGCCTTGCGTTTGGTCAGAGAGGCGCAGGAAAGAGTTAAAAAAACATGGAAATTTCCCGCAAAGAAATGCCCGCTTTCTGCACAGGTGCTGAAAACAACGGTTTACCCTGAATTTACAGTGGAAAACGTCATTTTCAAAAGCCGGGAAAACTTTACTGTTACCGCTAATTTTTATCTTCCCCGCAAACGGAACGGAAAAGTTCCGGCTGTCCTGTTTGTTCAGGGACACTCCGATTCAGGCAAACGCGACAGAACATATGTAACGGTTTGTGAAAACTTTTGCCGCAGAGGGATCGCAGTTCTTTCCATCGATCCCATCCAGCAAGGGGAGCGCGATCAATTTTCTCAAACTCTCCAGAGCGGTTGTGTGTATGGCCACAACCGATTGAACCGTCAGCTTCTGGCAATCGGGGAAACCATGTCCGACTGGAGAACATACGATGGGATCCGTGCTGTGGACTATCTTCTTACCCGTCCCGAGGTTGATGCTTCACGCATTGGCATCAACGGTCAATCCGGCGGCGGAACTATGACAGCCCTGATTTATGCCAATGACAGACGGCTCATGGCGGCGGCTCCCAGTTGCTATATCACAACTTTCTGTTCCAATGTGCAGAACGAACTTGCTGTTGACGGGGAACAGATCCCGGCAGGTTTCCTTGCTGACGGCGGAGAAATGGCAGATCTGCTCCTTGCCCGTGCGCCCCAGCCTTGCCGGATCCTGGCGCAAAAAGGCGATTTCTTCGATGTCCGAGGTGCCAGAAAAACCTATGCAATGCTGAAAAAAATCTATACTCTGCTTGGAAAAGAAGAAAATATTTCCATAACAGAAGCTCCGGGAAAACACTCTTATTCTCCGATGAGCCGTATGGCTGCTTATGAATTTTTCACCTCTGTTTTCGGTTTGAAAAACTTGCCTGCGGAACACCCGCGTTCCATTGCGCCGCTTTCCCTGAACTGTCTTGGCGAAAAGGGTGTGGCTTCATTGAAAAATGAAAAAACAGTGTCTCAGATCGCTGCGGAAAAAGCAAAAAAATTGCGTTTGGAACGCAACAAAAAACCGCTTTCCAAAGCCCGGATGAAACAGGAAATCGCTTCTCTGCTCAAAGTAGAACCGGTCAAAGGCGTTCCTGCATACCGCACTTTGCGTATGACTGAAATCGACGGAAAACTCTTCCAGCGCATTGGTATCATGCCGGAGAAATCCATTACAGCGACATTGTTCTGCATGGAGCCGAACTATGATTTTGAAATCCGCTGTAATAAAAATGTCACTTTGATGCTGCCGCATATTTCTGCCCGGGAAGAACTTGTACAATACTTTACTCCTGAAAATATCCGTTCCCTCTTTGCTTTTGATCCCCGTGGGATGGGGGAATCAGAACCCACAACAGCCGAACGGCTGCGCCGTCTTTACTGGGATTACGGTTCAGATTATCACTACGCTTCTCTGGGACTGCTTCTTGATCAGCCCTATATCGGACGCCGGGTTTATGATATTCTCTGTGCCATTGAACTGCTTTCTGCACACGGGGCGGAAAAAATCACGTTGAAAGCCTTCGGTCACAGCCGATATCTGGCTGTTTATGCAGCACTTCTTTCCGACAAAAAAATCACACTGGAGCTGGTTGGCGGACTTCCGGTGACTTACGAAAACGCTTTTTCAGATATGAACGCCCCCATTCCGCAATCCATGGTTCCTTACGGCATCCTCAAAATTGCGGATATTGACGAACTTTACCGTCTGATCCAATAAATTTGACGGAATATCCTTGACATAAGGAAGAAATGGGTGTATATTACTTAAAGAGTGATACAGTGTGATACTAACCAAAAAAATGAGAAAAACGGCATGAATAAAAAGAATAATGTTGTTGAACATTTACGCGGGATGATTGCCTCGGGAAAACTTCAGCCCGGACAAAAGCTGGCAAGCGGGATCGAACTTGCCAACAGCTTCGGAGTGGCACACCTGACCATGCGCCGTGCGTTGCGTGAGTTGGAACTTGCAGGTGATATAACGATTATTCACGGCAGAGGTATCTTTGTTTCAGAGCGTCATACCGCAAAGCGTAAATTCCTGATCGTGCGTCCGGGGATAGCGGATAACGCTGTTCCCGTCAATTATCTGCTGCCTTATTTTCTCCAACGCTGTAATGAATTAGGGGTCGAAGTGGATGAAGCGGATTTGATTTTCCTGCGGCACAGTCCGGTTTCCGGAACAGTTCGACAGTTGAAAGACAATCAATATACAGGCGTTTTGCTTGCCTGCAGCGGATACAGAGGAGATGAACCTGAACTGCAGATATTCCGCAAATTGAACGTCCCTGTTCTCATTCCCCGTGCAACTGAAACAGATTCCGAAGTCACCGGGTTCGGCGTGTTGAGATCCGATGACCGTAAAGCGTGGGAAGACGGTTTGAAATACCTCAAAGAGTGTGGCTTCAAAAAAGTCGGAGTGATCCTTTCCAGATACAAAAAGGATTTTTATGTACGGGGATTTAATTCCAAAGAACATTTGTCATTGCTCAAAAAAAATGGCATGAAGAGTGATGAAAGCATGATCGGGCAAGTTGATATTCTGAATGCAGCAACTCTTTTCAGCCAGGTGGAAGCGTCTTTGAAAACGCTGATGTCACAGAAAGAGCCGCCCGAAGCGATTTATTGTTTTTCCGACTTCGTTGCCCTTTATGTCTATCTTGCTGCTCAAAAGATGGGGTTGCGGATCCCCGAAGATCTTTCTGTCATGGGATTCTGTGGTTATCCCGGCGGAAAAATGCTCTCACCGCCGCTTGCTACTGTCGATTGCGATTATCCTGCCGCCGGTATTCTGGCAGCAGAACTGCTCTGTGATCCGGGCAAGTGGTGTTACAGTGAAAAAGAAAACAGAGAATTTATTATTCCACATAAAATCAAAAAACGCGCCAGCGTTGCAGTCAAACAGGAGGTAACACCATGATAAAAAGAATTCTGAACCGGAATTTGATCAAGGCAGTTCCGCAACATGAATCAGAAAGGATTTTTCAATGAAACATCTTTTCCAAAAACAAAGTGGCGTAAAGTTCAGAAACTTTACTCTGATCGAACTGTTTGTTGTAATTGCAATTATCGCGATTACTACCAATAGTTCGATAAGCGTAAACGCTCTTTTTTTTGATTGACAATTTCTCATTTTTTGCCCTTCTTTTGTTGGAAAAAAAATTTAATTTGCGGTGATACAATTATTGGTAGTGATTGCTATCATCGCAATTCTTGCAGGAATGCTCCTGCCCGCTCTGAATCATTCACGGGAAACTGCCAGAGGCAGCAGCTGTTCCAGTAATTTAAAACAGATCGGTATTATGACCACTTCTTACACCGATGATTTCGATGGCTGGGTTCTGCCCCATGACTTGCGTTATGCCCTCAACGGAGGAGTGTACGGTAATGATTCAGATTCTTATGCAGACAAGAACACCTACGGAGCTTATCACCAGAGATTGCGGGTGACGGGATATGTTCAGGACTGGAAGAGCGGAAGTGTTATGAGCAGTGTTTTTATCTGTCCGTCTGACCGGTCTACCCGAAGTGCTTACGAAAAATTGCGCTATCAGAATATTTATGGAATCAGTCTCGGGATTGTTTTTAAAGACAAAGCTACTTTCGGCACTAAGAAAACGGTTAAAATTTCTCAGGTAAAAAATCCCTCCCGGAAAGCCTACTGCATGGATTCTGCCAATACTGATTATAAATCCCAATTTTATATGGTCGGCGCAGGAGTTACCCCTTCAAGCAGTGGCGGAGCCATTGCTTACGGCAGACACAATAATGTCTGCAATATCCTGAATCTCTCCGGAGGTGTCATGAGAGTCACCGCAAACAATCAACTGCACAGCGTACTCACCAACGGCAGCACCAGCATGGCATGGGATTCTGACAAGGACCGTCTGACCCGTTATTACTGGGGCATGTAATTGAAAACAAAAAACATAAGGATAGAATACCACAATGAAAAAATTATTATTTCTGACACTCGCTGCCGCAGGTGCAGCTCTTTCAGCAAAACCTGTCGTGGAATGGGATTTTGAAAACAATATCCCTGCCAAAAATGTAGCTTTCTCAAAGGATAAAAAATACCGTGTGGGCGATGGAAAAATCGTTGCCGGGTTCAAGGGTAACGGGCTGCTCATCAATAAAGCCTGGCCCCGCACCGCATTCAAGGCGGCAGAAAACTGGAAAAGCTTTACGGTTGAATTGAAGTTCAAGCTCAATGAAGAGGTGAATGCCCGCACCGGAAACACTCTTTTCTGCTACGCCAAGAACTCCTGGAACCGCGCACAGTTTGCCTTGCAGATCACTCCGAAAAAACAGCTTGAAGCACGGTTCACCCAGGTTGTCCGGAAACAGGAACAGGTTCTGACCTCCAAACAGCTGGATATCAAACCGGGAGTATTCTATACCGTCCGTATTGCTGCAACTGACGGCGGCATGATGAAAATCTTCCTTGACGGCGAACTCGTTGCCATGCGGGAAAAGGATTCCTGGAGCTTCAACCGTCTTTCCACACCCAAGATCCCCAACGGCTATCCGCTTCTGGTGCTGGGCGGAAATCTTGCCGCAATGAAAACGGAATACCGTACCCTCAACGGGATCATTGATGATGTCAAGATCTGGAACACCTTCAAAGAAGCTGATGCGGCGGCATCCGTTGAAGCAGGCAGTTCTCTGCTGGTGGTTGAAGGGGAAAAAAGTGTAACGGGTAAATTTCTCGTTCTTGACCGTCCAACCCGTTTTCTCGGCGGTTTTGAACGCCCGGAACAAAAATTTTTTGATGCCGCAGCCAACGCTGAAGTGGAGCTGACCAAAAACGATCTCATCGTCCGGGTCATCTCCCCCATCCCTGCCGGAATGAAAGTCGATACCGGAAAGAACCGTACCTGGACGGGGGATGTGGTGGAGTTTTTTTTTCGTCCTGACCTGAACAACAGCGAGTATTTTCAGTATGCCGCCAACGCTTCCGGATGGACAACTGCCCTTGCTGCCAATTTTCGTGACCGTGGCAAGACATTCAAAAGCAGCAGCAAAACCGGAATTGATATCAAAGCAGACCGTTGGATCGTCACTTTCACCATTCCCCGCAGTGAATTGCGCCTTGATGGCGATATCAACGGGAAAGTTGTTGCTGCAAACATCACCCGATGCGGCAAGACAGCCGGCGGTCAATCCACCTGGTCCCCAATTGGAAACAACTTTCATGCTATCGGAAAATTCCGTCAGGTGGTTTTCGGTTCCTACAAACAGGCTCTGATGAAACAGCTTCAGGAAAGCAAAAAGGAATTCAGCTCCATTGACGGCGAAAAAAAACTGAAAGGATCCATTGCTGCCGAACTGGAAAAATTGGAAAATGAAGTCAATGTCAACGGTTCCAAAAGCGAATTTTTTGAGGTTCTTTCTGTCAATATTGCCCGCATGAAACTGCGTTACACCCAGCTCCGTTTTTCAGGAACTCCCAATCTCATCTGGCAAACTCCGCTTCCCTGGGGAAATGATATTCAGGTTTCTCCTCTGAGTACTCCTCTGAAAAAAATCTCTCTCGTTCTGCCGCAGAACAGTTTTGTCTGCCGGAGTTTTGTTTTCAGCAACCTGACACCAAAATCCTTTCTGGGACAAATCAAGATTTTCCCGGCAAAGCGTCTGCAGGAAAAAAAAGTTTATAACGATTTCAACAGCAAATTCTACGAAATACGCAACGGGATCGTTTGCTATCCGGAAAGCACACTTTACCCCAATGTGCAGTTTTTTGAAGCCTTGCCCCTTGTTTCCGGCGACACCATCCACGATCCGCTTCTGCCGCTGCCCATGGGAACACTTCTGCGGGCAGGTGCCAATGAATCCAAACAAATCTGGTTCAAATTCAGTTCTGCCAACATGAAACCGGGAAAACAGGATTTTGTTATTGTTCTGAAACCCTCTTATCCCGGCTTCCAGAATATTGAAATCCCCGTTGAAGTCGATATCCGCCCTGTGGATCTTGGCAAGATAAATGTGGATGCTTTCAACTACACCAATATTTACCGTAACGGAACCCATCCGGCACTGGTCAAAGCTCTGGTGGACAAAGGAAACAATATCATCTATCCCGGCGGCGCTCTGGGACAGGCTTCTATGGATGTTTACCCGAAAATCGACGCTCAGGGCAATGTGCTGGAATATTCCGACTATGCTTTGATCGACCGGTTCATCGACCGTTCCGTTCAGGCAGGGATGCCCTTGGAACGCATCAAACTGATCTGCTGGCTGGAGCTGCCCGCTTACGGCATGAATTACCGGGGTAAGCGGCAGGCAAAATTTAACTCCCCCGCATGGAACAAGGGGTTCAAATCCTTCCTGATCCATTTTACCGATCATCTGAAAAAGAAATACAATATCACCCGTGACCGGATCATCTTCTACACCATTGACGAACCCGAAGGCGACATCAATAAACCGGGAACCAGAATGTATAACGCCTATCTGTCGGCAAAAATCATCAAATCTGTCAGCAAAGATTTCGTCACCATGGTCAATCCGCATCCCAATTACCTGCGTGGCAAAGAGTTCTCTGCCATGACAAAACTGGCAGAAGTTTACGACATTTTTGAATTCTACCGTCCCGGTCTGGGACCTGAACAGCTCAAAGCAGCAAAAAGTCTTAAAAAAGAGACCTGGACTTACTGCATCTACGGTAAAAACACTGCTCCGGAAGCGTACCGCCGCACCTACTGGACCAATTTCCGTGACGGTTTTACCGCTGTTTCTGCCTACTGGCACCACGAAGCCCATGCAGGCGGTGACGGATTCAACTCTGAAGACGGTGTCAGAAACCGGGTCGACTACGGCAGTGCCTATCTGGATATGGAAATGGGAACCTATCTTTCTTCCAGACGGGAAGAAGCCAATATGCTTGGAAAAGAGGATTACAAACTGGCTGAGTATTGCCGTCAGATGCTCAAAAAGAAACCTTCTGCCGCTTTGAAAAAAGAGTTGGATGCGATCATCTCTTCCGGTGCTGCAGGGGATATGCAGAGCATGGAAGAAAACCGACTCAAACTTCTGGAACTTGCCGAAAAACTTTCCAAATAAGCATTTCCAGCTTGTAAAGATTTTTCACAATATTTCTGATTTTCAGGGCTGTGAAGTCTATGGCGCAAACGTGAATATGCCAGCTTTGCAGCTCTGAAGTAACAGTTAATTTCTTGCCTTTTCTTTCCAGATTCTTCTGCTCGGCTGAGACATAACAAGAATGACAGGGGAAAAAAACGATATCCCCTGAACCTCTTTTAAAACATTTTTTGCTGGAATTTTTAATATTATTTTTTAGATAATCCTTGACTTTTTACAAATGACAGGATATAGTAATATCAGGCTAAACGTTTAGCCTGATTAGAGTTACAAATGAAAAATCATCCAGGAGAAAGATCATGGCTCATCCGGAATATGTTTTATTTTTTGATAACCATACCATGCAGGCGTGTCCTGATGTGGGGCATAAATTCGATGCGGAACTCTTTGCTGATTCTGTAAAAGAAATCGGAGCGGAACTGGTGGGATTCCCTGCAAAATGCAATCAGGGATTCTGTTATTATGATACGAAAATCGGGATCCGCCATCCGTCTATGAAGCCCGGACATGATTATTTCGGTGATCTTGTTGCCGCCTGCCGGAAAAGAGGGGTAAAAGTTACGGCTTACCTCAACTGCGGACTCAGCAATGAAGATGGTGTCCAGCATCCCGACTGGTGCCAGATCGGAAAGAACGGAGAATTTTTCCATCCGGAAGTCATGCACAGCATGATCACGCCCTACGCCCGTATCATGTGCATCAACTCACCTTACAGACAGTATATCCTGAGCTTGATCAAAGAAGTCAAAGAGAAATATCCGGTCTCCGGTTTTCTGCTTGACAGCTTCAATGCCTTCCCCTGCTACTGCCGCCACTGTATCGAAGGCATGAAAAAACTCGGAATGGATCCTGAAAACGATAAAGATGCAGAAGAATTTGCACAGCTTTCTGCGAAAAGTCTCGCACAGGAGATCTCTGATATCGTACAACCGCGAAAAGATGATCTTCTGATGTACTGTCTGGGACTTTCCGCCCGTGACAACTTGAAGTACGGTTCTTATCTTGAATGTGAATGTCTGCCCACCTATCCCAACTGGGGCTATGATGCGCTTCCGCTCCGGTCTCGCTATCTGAGAACTGTTGCCAAAGATGAACCTGTTTTCAATATGACCGGAAGATTTTACGCCTGGGGAGACTTCGGAAGTCTCAGAACCGCAGCAGCCGTTGAATATGACCTTTTCCTGGGACGAGCAAACGGTATGCGCCCGAATATCGGGGACCACATTCACCCCAGCGGAGTTTACCATCGGGGGATCGTGGACCGTCTGAAAAAAATTTACAGTACCGTAAAACAGTATGATCCCTGGTACCGTGATGCAGTCAACCCGGTCGATATGGCGATCCTCTTCTCCGGCGGTCTTGCAACAAACAGTATGAAAATGGCAGTCCGGGTATTCTCTGAACTGAAAATGCAGTTCGATTGCGTTGATCCCCGGAATGACTGGTCAAAGTACAAAGTGCTTGTTCTTCCCGATGACATTCTGCTGACAGAGGATCTTCAGGCAAAAATCGCAGAGTTCCTGAAATCCGGCGGAAAGATCCTTGCAACAGGGGAATCCGGACTGGATCCGGAAAAAAAACAGTTCTGTTTGGAAAAGGAATGGGGTGTCAGGTTCCGGAAAGAGAAAACTTTCAATCCGGCATATTTCACTATGACCGGTGATTATAAAGATGTTATCCCTGCCCTGCCCCTTTCCGTTTATTCTGACTGTGTGGAAACGGAAGCTCTGCCGGGAACTGTTGTCGCCGGAAATATCGTTGCTCCCTACTATGATCACAAATGGGATGGCGTTTATTCCTACTTCTATACGCCGCCGAACGGGGTGACAGATCTTCCGTTTGTCACATTCACCGATCAGGTCGCCTATTGCTCCGGCAAGCTGTTTGACGGTTACAATACAGCTGCACTGGTGGAACTCCGGGATATCTGCAAGGTGATGCTGGAACATCTTCTTGCGGATCCGATGCTGAAAATCGACTCCGGACTTCCATCATTCGGCAGAGCGATCGTTTCGGAACAGCCCGGACGGCTCATGGTGCATCTGCTGAACTATCTGCCCGAAAAACGGGGAGAAATGCTGATTGTGGAAGAAGCGCTGGATGCATTCAATATCAAGATCAACCTGCGTCTTGACGGAAAGAAAGTCAAACGGGTTTATCTTGCACCCAACGGAGAAGAGATCCCGTTCCAACAGGAAGGAGACCATGCAGTGTT
Organism: Lentisphaerota bacterium; assembly: GCA_015061845.1. Classification (GTDB taxonomy): domain Bacteria; phylum Verrucomicrobiota; class Lentisphaeria; order Victivallales; family UBA1829; genus SIG79. The sequence goes on along the minus strand of SUVT01000023.1, from coordinate 22,738 downwards.
TACGGTTCCTTCGATCAACGGTTACGGATTGGCGGTTTTGGAATATTAAACAAAGGGTCCCGGAATGGCTGTTACGCTGAAAGATATTTCAAGAGAAACGGGGATCAACCTGTGTTCTGTTTCACAGGTTCTGAATGATCATCCCCGGGCTCAATCTTTGCGGCCGGAGACCCGGAAACTGATTCTGGAAACGGCGTTGCGGCTCGGTTACAGCAAAAATCAGATGGCGGCTTCCATCGGCAAAAAACACAGCAATGTTCTGGCATTTATTCACTCCGACATGGGGACAGTGGAATATACCGGACGAATCCAGAACGGAGTGATCGAAGCAGCCAGCAGAAGAGGTTACACTCTGACAGTTCATCACATCGGGGAATCTCCGGAAAAACTGATGCGCAAACTGATGGGCTGGCGTGTTGCAGGAGTGATTTTTCACGTTTCTAAATTGAGTCAGCTGGAGCCGTTTCTCGCTGATTTGGTACGGGAAAAGATCCCCTTTGGCACGGTCAACCTGAGCAATCCAGACGGGATCGGGATCACGACTGATGATGCCTCCGGAATCAGAGATGCAGTGGGTTTCATGAAAGAAAGCGGACATAAAAAACTGGTTTATGCGTTCAGCGGAAAGAGCAGAAAAATCCCGGATATTGAATATAAAACCAGACGTATTCATGGTTTTTGTGAAGGGATCAGAAGTTTTTATCCCGATGAACCGGAACCGTTTATTCTTCCTGTAGATTACAGTCGGGCACATGACCGGAAATATATGGAAAATGTTCTGCAGGAGATCATTGAAACAAAAGCGGATGGAGTAATCTGTGAGTCTGACGTTCTGGCATCTGCGCTGAACAATATTGCATTTTTCAAAGGTTTTTCCGTACCTGAAACATTTTCGCTCATCGGATTCGGCGGTTCCATGATTTCAGAAACGTCCTTTCCGATGCTCACGACAGTTGCACAGGATTTTGAAAAATTGGGAAAAATCGCAACAGACTCCATTGCGGATGTAATCGAAAAGAAAAATATCCGCAGCAGTCAAAACCAGTTGATACCGGTCTCCCTTGTATTAAGGGAGTCTGTAAAAATACAAAAAGCACACAAAAGAAGTAATATAACAAAACATTAAGGAGAGAGAAGATGAGAAGCTCAAAAAAGCAAATGTTCACCTTGATCGAACTGCTCGTTGTGATTGCCATTATCGCAATTCTTGCGGGGATGCTCTTGCCGGCATTGAATACAGCAAGACAGAAAGGACGCAGCTCTGATTGTATGAATATGCAGAAACAATCTATGCTTGGGATCCTTCAGTATTCCACCGACAACGAAGACTGGTGTGTCTGGGCAACTTTGAGTGTTCCCCAATATGGAGAATGGCGCGGCGCTTTGAGATCTCTCAAATATCTGCCCAGTGATCAGAGCCAATCAAAATGCCCTGATACAAAATTCACCTATTCCAGTGCCGGAAAGATCTGGCAAGGATCTTCTCTTGCTCTCTGTTACCCGAATTTCAATAACACGCCCCGGAAAATAAATTATTTCAAACGCCCCTCCGGAATGTATTACATGTCAGGATGCGTCTGCAACAATTATCCGGATGTCAGAACATTCAACAACTCCAACCAGTATTTCTGCAAGAGAACGACACTTACGACGAACAAATATGTCACGAATTTCTTTGCGCCCCACGGCAACAGAGGAAATATGTCCTTTCTGGATGGTCATGTTGAATCACTGTCCGAAGCCCAAACTGAAGACACCAACAACAAAGGATGGGATCTCTGAAGAGATTGATCCAAAGATAGAAAGATTGATTTTATGTACCACTCACGTCTGATTGCTGTTTTTGTTTTCTGTTTGACTGTTTTTGCGTTTGCTGTCAATGCAGAACAGAAAAATGTTCCGGCTCTGCATCCTCTTTGTCAGGAAGCAAGCAAAATGGAATTTTATGTGGATTACGCTCAGAAAAAGGTTTTTATCACCTTTGACACCGGAAATACTCCGGTTCCGGACAGCAAGATCCTGCTGGAATGTTATATTCAGGGAACAAAATTCCGGAAACAGGAAAAATTTGTCAACGGGAAAGCCTCCTGCGTTCTCCCCATGCCGCCGCCGGGAAGATACAGCATGGCAGGAATGGTCAGACTGGATGGACAATTCTTTTTCGATATCTTCGTGAACCTTGAAGTGGCTGAAAAAGCTCCCGCCGCTCAATTCGTACCGGAAAAAGTCAAATTGACTTATACCGTCGACCCCGATGACAATACCATCACGGTCACAACCGATTTGAAGCAGACCGGTGTTCCGGCTGAAATGGTTCATGGAGCAGTAACATTCAACGGTAAGAAAGGTGCATTGAAATTCCGCAGAGGCAGTACCATTGCAAGCACAACATTAGCTCTTCCCAAACCTCATAAGCCCGGGGGCATGCCCATCGTTGCTGATCTTGCAATGAACGGAGGGAAGAAGATTCAGGTCAAGTCTTCCATGACGATCCCCTCTCTGGAATGGATGGGCAACAAGATCGGGATGGAAGATGAAGTCCTTCCGCCGTGGACACCCATCAAAAGAAAGGGAAATTCTCTCTTCTGTCTCAACCGGGAATATATTTTCGGCGCGCACGGTCTGCCCGATCAGATCATTTCCAAAGGGAAAGCGATCCTGAAATCACCCATCACGCTCAAAATGTCCAAAAACGGGAAACCGCTGAACTGGAAAGCAAAGGGCGTGAAGTTTGAAAAAGTTACTGATACGAAAGCAACGATCGTCGGAAAAATCCAGGCAGCCTCGACAGAATTTGAGATCCGCAGCGAAATGGAATATGACGGATTTATTTATATAACAGTGAAACCGCTGAACAACAAGCCCCTGCCCTTCGATGCGCTTTCTCTGGAACTTCCGGTCAATAAAAACAATGCGCTTTACAGACACCTTTTCAGTGTATTCAAAGTTGTTCTTCCCAAAGGAGTTCCTGCCGGTAACGGGGTTGTGGAAACAAGCGAATGGCGTCCTTTCGCATGGCTGGGCGACAACTATCGCGGTCTCTTCTGGTGCTGCGAATCCGATGAAATGTGGCCCAACAAAAAAGGAAATGCGGTCGAATTTGTCCGTTCCAACGATGCTGTCACCCTGCGTTTGAATGTTGTCAAACAGGGACAGAAGATCAAGAAGAACTGGAATCTTTCGTTCATGCTTATGGCAACGCCTGTGAAAAATTACGATGCACGGAAAGCACGGAAAGTCCGGACTTACGGTGTCGGCAAGAATCTGGAATTCATTATGATGCCGCTTCAGTCTGACGGCTGCGGATTTTACCGGGCAGCCCATCCGGAGCGGTTCTCCCACGAAGTCGCCGCACGTCAGAAACGGGGAATCCGTGTAACTCCCTATACCGCACCGACCTTTATTACAGAACGGATGCCGGAAAGTATTTTCTTCAAGAAATACTGGTGGTTCGGCTTTGAAGATCCTGCGATTCTTCGTTCCGGCTGGCCCGAAACATGGTATTGCGCCTCCCCTGCTGCGAAAGGTTATGCCGATTTCGTCCTGTGGCATGCAAAGAAATATATCGAAACCCACAAACTCAACGGTTTGTATTATGACCAGTTCCATCCCTATGCCTATGCCGGAAAACATGCCGGAACAGGTTATGAAGAGAACGGGATCTACTATCCGACTTACCCCATCCGGGCGCAGAGAAATCTGTTCAAACGGCTCTATACCGTCATCAAAAAACAGCCGTGGGACACCTGGATCTGGGCGCACATGTCTGCAAAAATGAACATTGCCGCCTTGAGCTGGGTCGATGGTTATTTTGACGGGGAACACCCCTTTGCCGCGCTGGTTCAGAACAAGACCTACATGGAAGTGATGAACCTTGAAACGGTCCGCGCTGAATTTATCGGAAGACAGTGGGGGCTTGCGCCGTTCTTCCTGCCGGAATACCGGGGAAAATTCGTCTCTGCAGTAGAACCGACACGGGAATTGATGGCGATCGGTATGGTTCATGACTTCGCGATCTGCCGTCTGTGGTGCAACGGTCATGAAATGGACCGTATCCGCCGGGAATTGGATCTTTTCGATTACGGCAACAGTGATTTCTATGCCTATTTCGATGATGTCCCGCCCGCAACAACAGACATGAAAGATATCTATATTTCCGCTTACAAACACGATAACGGAAGTGTGCTTTTTGTCGCAGCAAACCTGAGCAAAGAGAAACTCGACCGCACCGGAACGATCCGGATCAACCGGAATATTCTGAACGTCAAGCCCGGACAGTACATCAACTGGCCCGACAGAACGCCGCTGAAAGCGAATGGTGATACCATTACGCTGACCATCCCGAAAATGGGCTACCGTATGTTTGTTCTCGGCAACCCGCCGAATGTCAAACTGCCGGATCCGCCATTCGGGCAGGATTGGGTGCTGGTCAATTACAAGGACCGTCTCCCCTATTACGAAAAAACAATGAAGCTCCTGAACCGTCACAGCGGGATCGAGTTCACCGGATATGGGAAAAAGCACCTGTTCATGCACGAACGCAGCACAGATGCAGTCAAAGGTCAAACGGTCGTCCTCACCTTCACGGCATCCGGTTCCGGCGAGTTCAGCACAGGATTCTTCCTGAACAGAGATTATGCTTACAATATGGCTGGTCAGGTCTGGCAGAGTGTCAAACTGACAGATAAAGTTCAGCAGTATCAGCTGAGATTCCCTGTAAAACTTGACGGTGTGAAGAGTGCAAGACATGTTATTTCCGTCGGTAAAGGTGGAAAGGTTGCGATTTATGACTGCAAGGTCACGGTCGAAAAGACAGTCGAAGCACCGAAAGCGAAACCGGTCGTGAAGCGCAATGAAAAAACGCCGTTTTCTGAATGGACTCTTGCCAATCCGAAACAACGGAAAGAGATGGCACAGTATTGCAAGACCAATAAAAAAGGCGTTGCGCTGACCGGAAAACAGTATATGATCTATTTCCAGGTCGCACCGATCCCGGTCAAGACCGGAGATGTCGTAACGATCCGCTTCAAAGCGAACGGAAAAGGGAAGCCCTCGGCAGGATTCTTCTCCTACACCGGAAAAGGTTACGCAGGTTCAAAAGTCAACTCAAAACCCGTTGCTGTCGGAAAAGATATTCAAATTCACGAGGTGCAATTTAAAATCACGGATCTGAAAATCGTTCAGATCCGCCCGCTGTTCATTGTTCCTGTTGGAGCAGAGATGAACATTACAGATTATCAGATCGACACAGGAAAGCCGGTTGCGGCAGTTGCGCCCGGACTGGAAATTCCATTTGCAAAATGGCTGATCGCCGATCCGAAGCTGCGCCCGGAAACGGCAAAATTTGTTACGATCGGAAAGAACAATGTTCTTCTGAAAGGGACAAAGTTTTTCTTTTACTTCCAGCCGGATGCCATCAGGGTCAAAGCCGGAGATACGGCTCTGATCAAGTTCAAAGCATCGGGAAAAGGACAGGTCAAGATCGGATATTTCACCTACACGAATTACGGTTATCAAGGGGTGAAAAGTGCGGGAAAATATATCAAACTGACGCCGGATGAAAAAGAGTATGAAGTGACAGTTCCGGTCACAGATCCCGGAATCAAGCAGATCCGCCCGAATTTCATGATCCTTGAAGGCTCTGAAATCAATGTTCAGGATTATCATTTTGAATTGAAAAATAAATAACAGGAAAGGAATTTACAATGAAATCGTTATTGTCGCTGTTCTCGCTGTTTGCTGTAATGTTTACAGTTGCGGCGCAGACAAATGTTCCTGCTTTGCACCCGCTCTGTCAGGAAGCAAGCCGGATGGAATTCTATGTGGATTACGCACAGAAAAAGATTTTCATCACTTTTGACACCGGAAAGACTCCTGTTCCGGACAGCCGCATCAAGCTGGTCTGTTATGTTCAGGGAACAAAAATCCGGAAAGAAGAAAAATTTGTCAATGGAAAAGGGTTCTGTGTTCTTCCGCTCCCGAAGCCGGGCAGATACAATATGGCTGGAATGGTTCAGCTGGACGGTAAATTCTTTTTCGATATTTTCGTGAACCTTGATGTTGCAGAAAAAGCACCCTCTGCACAGTTCACGGCTGATAATGTCAAACTGGATTACACCATTGACCCGGACGACAATACCATTACTGTCATTACAGATATCAAAAACACCGGAATCGCAGCAGAAAAGGTCTCCGGAACTGCAATGTTCAACGGGAAGAAAGCTCCGCTGAACTTCCGGAAAGGCAGCACACTTGCGAAAGCAACGCTTGCATTGCCGAAACCGCACACTCCGGGAACCTATCAAATCACCGCTGAACTCGCCCTGAAATCCGGCAAGAAAATCCAGCTCAAAGAAACCATGATCATCCCCACGCTGGAATGGCTGGGCAACAAACTCGGCATGGAAGATGAAGTCCTTCCGCCGTGGACACCCATGACGAAAAAGGGCAATACCATCAGCTGTCTCAACCGGGAATATACCTTTGGCGATCATGGTCTGCCGACTCAGATCATTGCTAAAGGGGAACCTTTGCTGAAATCTCCCATCACGTTCAAAATGGCAAAGAATGGAAAAGCTCTCAACTGGAAAGCATTGGGCGCAAAGTTTGAGAAATTCTCCGCCACAAAAGCAACCATCGTTGGAAAAATCCGCGCCGGTTCCGTCGACTTTGAAGTCCGCAGCGAAATGGAGTATGACGGTTTTATCTATGTCACCTTCAAGCCGCTGAACAGCAAGCAGCTTCCTTTTGACACTCTGAGTCTGGAACTTCCGGTCAACAAAAAGAATGCGCTCTACCGTCACTTGTTCAGCGTGCTCAAAGTTGTTTTGCCGAAAGCTGTTCCCGAAGGAAACGGTGTTGTGGAATCCAGTTCCTGGATGCCCTTCAGCTGGCTGGGCGATAACTACCGCGGTCTTTTCTGGTGCTGCGAATCCGATGAAATGTGGCCCAATAAGAAAGGAAAAGACACCGTTGAATTTGTCCGTTCCAACGATGCAGTCACCCTGCGTTTGAATATCATGAAACCCGGACAGAAAGTCAAACCGGACTGGAACCTTGCGTTCATGCTTCAGGCGACTCCGGTGAAGAATTATGATGCCCGGAAAAACCGTGTGATCCGCATGTACGGCGAAGGAAAGAATCTGGAATTCAACAGTCTTTCCAACACCACAGGATCCGGTTTTATGCAGGCAGCCGATCCGCAGTATTATACAGACATGGTTAAATTTTTCCATGCCAAGAATGTGAAAGTCACGCCTTATACTGCACCGACTTTCATCTCAGAAGAACGCCCCGAAGCGGTCTTCTTCAAAAAACACTGGTGGTTCGGGTTTGAAGATCCCTACATCTCCCGTTCCGGCTGGAAGAAAAACTGGTACTGCTGTTCTCCGGCAGTTCAGAGTCTTGCCGATTTCTATGTCTGGCACGCAAAGAAATTTGTAGAGGCTCACAAGCTCGACGGTTATTATTATGACCAGCTGCACCCCTACGCCTACGCCGGAAAAAATGCAAATGTTGGCTACGAAGAAAACGGTATTTACTATCCGACCTATCCAATCCGGGCACAGAGACAGCTCTTCAAACGGATGTATTCTGTCATCAAAAAGCAGCCGTGGGAAACCTGGATCTGGGGACACATGTCTGCAAAATTGAATATCCCTGTCCTGAGCTGGCTTGACGGTTATTTTGATGGTGAACATCCCTTTGCCGCATGGGTTACGGATAAATCTTATATGGAAGTGATGAGCCTTGATACGTTCCGTGCGGAATTCATCGGGCGTCAGTGGGGAATCGCGCCCTACTTCCTGCCGGAAATGCGCGGAAAGATGACAAAAACACCCGATGCCACCCGTGAACTGATGGCGATCGGTATGGTTCATGACGTGCCAATCTGCCGTCTCTGGGTCAACAATCAGGAAGTCGACCGTGTCCGCCGGGAACTGGATGCGTTCGATTACGGCAACAGTGATTTCTATGCCTATTACGATGACACTCCGCCGGCTTCCACTGACATGAAAGAAGTTTATGTTTCCGCTTACAAACACGATAACGGAAGCGTGCTTTTCGTCATTGCAAACTTGAGCAAAGACAAAGTTGACCGTACAGGAAAGGTCAAAATCAACCGGAATGTTCTGAATGTGAAAGCCGGAACCTATCTCAACTGGCCCGACAGAAAACCGCTGAAGACAAACGGCGATGAAATCACGCTGACTGTCCCGAAGATGGGCTACCGCATGATTGTTCTCGGCAATCCTCCGAAGGTCGAACTGCCGAAGATCCCGTTTGAACAGGGCTGGGTTCTTACCAATGCCGCCGAACGGTTCAGCGGTACCAGAGGAAGCCGTTTGTTCCACACAGACGGAAACGGTCTCACTTTCCGCGGATATCTGAAAAACCGCATGTTCATGCACGAAAATTCACATAAAATCGTACCCGGAAAAAGCGTTGTTATCACCTTTACTGCAAAAGGAAAGGGAAAAGTTTCTTTCGGATTGTTCCTGAACAAAGATTACGGTTACGGAATGCACGGACAACTCTGGAAAGAGCTGTATCTGACATCTAGAGAACAGCAGTTCCGTCTGGTATTTCCTGTCAAAAAAGCCGGAACCGTGGCTGTCCGCGAACTCTTTTCTCTGGCAAAAGATGCGGAAATCGTGATCCGGAACTATAAGTTGGAAATTCTTGATTCCGATAAAGTTGTGGAAACGCCGGAAAAACAGCTTCCCATCACCCACTGGACTTTTACAAATATTGAAGCTGCCAAGGCAAAAAATCAGTATTTGAAAATCGACGGTGACGCCATTGAGCTGAACGGGAAGAAATATCTGATCTACTTCAATCCGTCTGCAACAAAAGTCACGCCCGGAATGTTTGCGGAGATCACCTTCAAAGCATCCGGGAAAGGAAATATCCCCTTTGGATTCATCTCCTACACGGACTACAAGTACAGCGGGGCAAAAACCTTTTCTCAAGCTGTTAAAGTGACCTCCACAGTCAAACAGTACAGAGTTGTGTTCAAGATCACGGATTCCAAAGTAAAACAGGTTCGTCCGATGATCATTGTTCCGCAGGGGGCAAATGTCAAGGTTTCTGATTATCATTTTGAAATCAAAAAAGAGACCGCTGATTTTTCCAGACTGACGAAATGGACCTTTGCTTATGCCGCATTGTCAAAGGAAAAAGATCAGCTCGTGAAGCTCAACCATGATTCCATTGAATTTCTCGGGAAAAAATATTTCATCTATTTCGATCCATCTGCAGTCAAGGTGAAGCCGGGAACATTTGTTACGATCCGGTTCAAGGCATCCGGAAAAGGAAGTGCCGGGCTTGGATTCTTCAGCTATACGGATTACGGTTACGGCGGATTCAAAGTTGTTTCAAAACCGGTCAATCTGACTCCGGAGATGAAACAGAACGGGATCATGTTCCAGATCACGGATCCCAAAGTGAAACAGATCAGACCTCTGCTCATTGTTCCAAAAGGTTCTGAAATCAAGATCTCTGATTATCAGATCGACATCAAATAAAGTCTGACCGGAAACAGGCAATTTCAATTTTTTTTGAAATTGCCTTGTTTTCATATAAGTTCATGCCTTTCGCAGAACATGCAGGGATCATCAACATAATCCCATAGAGAATCTCCTTTTCCCCGCTCTCCGCTGAGAAAGATTTCCAACGGCGTGATACCGTTCCTGTTCTCGGTTTCTTCTGCACCGAGTTCCAGCAGGTACTTGATGGTATCAAGATCCATAGCCTTTGCGGCATCGTGTAAAAGAGTATTCCCCTGAGAATCTTTTCCATCGACAGGGAAATGATATTTCTCAATCAACGCTTTGATGTGTTCAAAAGAGATCTTCGCATAATGGATCAGAGTACATCCGAACGCATCGACGGCGTGAAGATCCGCTCCATATTTTTCCAACATTTCCAACTCGTTGAGTGAGTTTGCGTGATACATTGCAACTGTCTTCCGGTTGATATCAGCCGCTGCGGCACATGCACCTTTTTTCAAAAGAAACCGAAAAGATTCTTCCCGGGCAAGCATCAGGGGAGTCATCCCGGAATTGTTTACAGAATTAATATTTGCACCGTACCGGCAAACTTCTTCGACAGTTGAAAAAAAAGGATTTGAGCCGATTCTGATTTCAAGAGACCTCCCGTAGTACGGATGATATCTCATCATCAGACAATGAAGCGGAGAATTCCCCTTTTTATCTGCAATATTTACATTTGCGCCCCTATGTAGAAGTTTTATGGCACAATCATCATGATTCATTTTTATCGCTGTAAGAAGCGGGGTTTCCGAATCATGATTTTTCACCTGGATATCTGCCTGATGTTCTAAAAGCAATTCCAGTAATTTGATATTCCCGGATTCAGCAGCATAATGCAGGGGAGTTCTGCCTTCATTATCCCTTGTATCCGGATCAAAATGTTCTGACAGAAGATATTCGGCATTATCAAATTTCTGATCGCAGACAGCCCATGCAAGAGCCGTCATCCGGCGGCAGTCAGCAGCATTGGGATCACAGGGATATTTTTTCAAAAAATCTTTCAGTACGGAGAGATGCGGACTGCAGGCAGCCTTGATGAGCGGGGTCATTCCATCCTGTGATTTTTTCAAAGGATCTGCACCATTCCTGATCAGAAAGTCTATGATATTCTGATTGCCGGAAGCTATCGCAGTAACCAGCGGAGTATGCCCATGCAGAGAGCTGTTGATATCCGCGCCATTTTTCAAAGCGTTTTTTATCCGCGCTGAATTCAAGTGTTCAATGCTGTATATAAGCTCAAATGTGGCACGTCTGATTTTCTCCTCTTCCGTGATTTCCTGCGGCGGAGGTTCCTCATATTCCGGGGTATATTCGCGTTGCCATGGAATACCGTTTTCCCGGAAATCCCCGGCAATCCCATACGTAGTATCACGTCTCCTGGTCAGCTCCACTCTCTGAATCCTGTCAATACAGAATGTCCGCGGCTCTTCACGCAAATAGCAATATGCCGCAATATACCAGCAATCATTATCTCCGGAACAAAAGATCACTTCAGGAAAGATTTCCCGGGAAGAATCCTCCCCGCAGGAGTCCGTATAAGAGATCCTGACGATCCTTTGTTTCAGCACAGCCAGCCGGAGTAGACGGAAAACAGATCTGTTCACTTCCGGGATGGTAAATGGGATTTCTGAATCCTGATAATAAAAAAGATGATCCATTTTTTGATTTCAGCCAATTTCAGTTTTTTATACAATAGCCGGAATTTTCTGATTTTCAAGTCTTTTTTATTGATTGGCATGGAAATCAGAGTTTTTTTTACAAAAAACAAATGAATCATTCCTGAGTCTCTGTTTTTTCTATATTTTTTCAGAAAAATATTTGCAATCATAAAAAGGATATGCTATATTTTTACCAAAAATGATGATACGTTTAATCAAAAGAAAAACGCTCATGAAAAAGAACATAACGATCAAAGATATTGCACGGATCGCCGGGGTCTCACCTGCGGTGGTGAGCGTTGCACTTTCTGACAAAAGCTCCAGCACCCGGATGTCTGAGAAAACCAGAGAACAGATACGTGCTATTGCAAGACAGCAAAACTATCGTCCAAACATTGCCGCCCGGGGATTTCAAAAGGGAAAATCCTATCTGATCGGCGTGTTCCTCAACTGTTCCAGCAGCTATATTCTTATGAGGCTTCTGGAAGAGCTGCATGACTGCTGTTATGAGCAGAATTATGATATCATCCTCTATCCGACTTCAACGCTTGAACTGGAAAAACGTTCTCTGGAATCTTCCCGTTCCCGGAATCTTGACGGAATCATCACGATCCCCGTTGCAACAGAAGAGGGAAACAATGCCGGATCCTACCATCAATTTCTGGAAGACGGAATCCCCGTAGTACAGCTTTTTTATTCCATCTCTGAAAAACTTGATTTTGTCGGACGGGATTATGTTGAAACCGGACGGGAGGCTGTCCGGATCCTTTATCAGCACGGACACCGGAAGATCGGACTTGTCATTTACGATATTTACCGTGATCCGGAGCTGGGACGGAACTCCAATGATTTTTATAAGGCGGCAAAAGAAGAAGCGGAAAAATTGAAGATGGAACTTCTGACTTACAGCGTGGAAGTTCCGGCGGAACTCGATAATTTCCCGGGACAGGAAGAGGGCGAAAAGATCCTTGCTCTACCGTCATCGGAACGCCCGACGGCTCTCTTCAGCAACTCGAATACACTTCTTTATAAAGTTTATGGGGTACTGCTTCAAGGCGGACTGAAAATTCCGGAAGATATTTCCCTGCTGGGATGCGGGCAGGATTTGAACCAGAAACGGACACTTCTTCCGGATCTTTCCCTGCTGATTCCGCCCATGCGTGAAATCGTCCGGGCAGCAGCCTCACGGATCATCTTTCCGGATGCACTGGAATCAAAAGGGATTTCTCTCTTCAAAAGTGTTTTTTCCAACGATTGTACCATTAAAAATATATCTGACAGGAGGTCGAAGAAATGAAAAAAATCTTTTTTCTGTTTGTTTTGTTTTCCGTTGCAATCACCTTTGCACAGAACAGAGTTTTTTATCAAAAACGCTTCAAATTCAATCATGCCGGATGGAAAGCGGAGGGAGACAGCCGCTGGAGCAAGGTTGCCCGCGTTCCGGGCGAAACCGGATCGCTGATGGTCAGCAGAAACAATGCAAAAGAAGCCGGAAACGTCACCCGCTGGATCTCTCCGGCGATCCCGGTCAAAAAACATGCCGTGACCGTCAGTTTCTATGCAGCAGATAACTATCTCGTCCAACAGGATTTTTCTTATGCCGCCCATGTACTTGTCCGCTCCTGCGACACCGGAGAAGTTCTGAAAACAGTTTACACCGAATGGGATAACTCGGTAAAATCGCCATGGATGTGGGGAAAACGCACCATTGACAATCTGATCTGGCGGTATTATGAGATCCCGGTTCCGGCGGGACATGAGAAGATTCAAATCGAGTTCGGGTTCCGGGGCGAACTGGTTCGCGGGAGCTGTTATCTGACAGATGTCACCGTTGCGGAAAAGCAAGGTTCCGGGCAAGCTGCACCGAAGACGGAAAAATCGGAAAAATATCTGTTGGAACTGAGTAATCCGGCAGTCGGCGGATTGTTTTATCAACAGGATGACTTGCGGTTCGACGCCTCCATCCGGGGAGACATCCCGAAAGATGCTGTACTGAATGTCACTGTGACAGATTTTGAATATAATGAACTGCGTTTCTTCAAGGTTCCCATGACAGATGCAGCTCCCCTTGCTGATAAAAAATTTTATGCCTCTGATGCTGCGAAGTCACGGAAACTCACACCGCAAAATCATAAAGTCAAACGCTTCATTTTATGGGACAAAGTAGATATGCCAACCGGGATCCTTTACCGGATCAAGGCAGAATTGATCTCAAAGGGAAAAGTTCTGGCGGAAGATACATCTCTCTTCGGAATTGTTCCCATGCCGAAACCGATCCTGCCCAAAGAAAAAGAGAAAAGTTATTTCTGGACACGGGGGCTTCCTGTCAGGTATTATGATGGAAAAAGTTCTGCGGGGAAATCACTGCAGGCGCAGGATATGACCAGAAAAACAGGCTCCTTCCGCAGCTGCGAACTCTCTGAAAGTTATAATTGGCGGCAGCTTCAGCCCGTTTATCCCGGACCGGTGATCATCAGAAAAAAACTGCCAGGCTATCCCCTGCAGACTTACATGCCGAACATTGAACAGGTCCATGTTGCCCGTTTCATCCCGGAAGGTGCGCGGAAACCAACGCCGAACCCCATTCTTTATGCCGGACGGAAAGGGATGGAACTGATTGATTATGATGTGGATGCTTATGCAGACTTTATTCTGGAATACATCCGGCAGAACCGGCATGCACTGGACTGGATCGTGCCGTCCGGTTTGGAACGGCGGCTCAATGATCGGGTGATCGCTCTGCAGAAAAAAGTCTATACCGAATGCAAAAAGCGGTTCCCGGAACTCAAAGTCGGGTTCTGCATCAACTTTGTTACTGTCGCTGATTTCGACAAGTATGAGCTTTGGAAGTATGCCGACTTTCTGAACCTGCATCTTTACGGGGCAACAGCAGGATTTCCCTTTAACGAAAGCGTGATTCCGTACAAAAATTACTACCGGACGAAATTCAAGCGTTCTGCACCGCCGTTCACCATGACCGAAGGAGCTTTGCGGATGCCGCCGGGACATGTCAATTATGCGGCGGGGACCATGCGCGGAATCTGGAGCTTGATGGAACAGAATTTCCAGGGGATCTACTACTATCATCAGGGAAATCTCAACCCGCTGGCGAACCCGGATACAACAGACTTCCGTACCTCTGATCCGGGCAGTTCCGTCTATGACAATTACCGTTATCATCAGCTGGTGAACCGTCCTATCATGGCTCCGGAGCTTGTGATGGAACGGGGCAACGAATCCCGCCGCTGGGACAACAAAACATCTCTGGGCGGCGGGGTGTCGATCCTGCCCACCGTTTCCACCATGGTGTATTGCAATCTCATTCAGGATTTTGACCGTGCAAAGCTCCGGTTCAGCCGGATGCTCCCCAGCGCAAAAATTTATTGTTTTGACCGTGAAAACACCGTTTGCGGGATCGATCCCAGAGAAGGTTCGCCGGGAAATCCCATTATTGTAAACACAACAGAACCGTTCAAGTTCCGGGACATTTTCGGAAGAATCGTCCACATAAAACCGGTCAACGGAAAAGCGATCATCCAGACGGGAAAATATCCCTGCACCCTGATTTTTGATTCTATCGTTAAAAACCTGAGTTTCAAAGAGATGAAATCATCCGGACTGACTCCGCTTTCGGGGATGCCGGGCGGAAAATTAAGCTTCGATCTGAAGCTGGATTCCATCAAAGAACCGGAGGGCGTTCTCGTTATATCCGGAACTGAAAAATTCTTTGATATCCGGAAACCGATCACGCTCCCGAAACTGAAAAGTAAAGAATATCCCATAGTGACTGCGTTGAAAAAAGATGGGAAATGTTATGCGATTCTTTACGGAACACTGAATGTGGAAAACCCGGTTTTGTGCAAACTTTCCCCCATTGCCGGAAGAGAACCCGGCATGGAAGTGGTGATCCGAAACCGTTCGGATAAAACCATCTCCGGTACAGTCAGCTTTTTCGATGATATTCTTTCCATGACCCCGGTTCCATATGAAATGACAGGAAAATTCCGTGTTGAACCCGGTTCAAAAGGGACGGTTCAGTTTGTCTTCAATCCCGTGATGGCGAAATCCAATTTCAATGAGTTTGTTGAGGTGACAGTCAAGCTGGATAACGGGGAAACGATCAAGCTCCGGGAACGGCTTCACTTCCGGAAAGCTGTGAAACTGAAAAAGCCGCCGGTCATCGACGGCGATCTTTCTGACTGGGAGCTTGATTCCATGAAACCGGTTCTGATGGAGCGGGTCCGTATGACCGATCCGGATGAACCTGCACCGGACTCCATGACTTCTCCCGGAAAATTCTATATGGCATGGTACGGAAAGACCTTATACATGGCGGCAATCGTCAAAGATAACACGCCCGTCACACGGCACAATGACATCTGGCTCTGGATCGACGATAATCTTCTCTTCGGGATCTATCCGTGGCGGCACTGGAACGGGGAAAAATTCAATCCCGGATTCTATCGCGGTCACACCGGACTGCACAAAAACGGAACTGCCGGAAACTACCGGGAACCCGACATTCCAGCAGGCGGCTCTGTCGATACCAAACGGATCAAAACAGTCATCAAACGGAAAGACGGACTTCTGATTTATGAGATGGCATTTCCGGAAGGTACGCTGTATCCCTTCACCCCTGCCGTCGGAAACGGTTTGAGGATCTCCCTCACCTGCTTCGATGCCGATGGAAGTATCAAGCATGATTATAAAGGACCGCTCTATTATTTCGGCGGTGCAAATGTGAATTTCCACATGGATGTAAACCAGTGGTTTGAGTTCATCTGTACAGAATGAAAAGGAATGAGAAAATGAAAAACCGTTTTTTAGCCTATCGCAGTTTCTATCCGGAAATCGACACCATGAAAGAGTTTTTCGATGCCGGAGTCGACACCTATTCTGTTATGATCTCCAACGGGTTGAACGCTCTGGGAACGCCTTACACGAAATATCCGCCTGTCTGGACCGGAAAAGATCAATATGATCTGGCAGCCGCCGATGCCGCCTTTGAAGATATCCTGAAGAAGATCCCCGAAGCAAAATTCATCTGTTTTGTGGATTTGAACACGCCGCTATGGTGGGCGCGATATCTCGGAGCTTACGGTGCGCGGCATGACTCCTATTATGAACTCGGCAGAGTCGCCGGAAGTTCTCTCTGGCGGCAGGATACGCTGAAATATATGAAAGTTCTGCTCGCCCATCTGACAGAAAAATATGGCAGCCGGATCGTCTCTTATGCCTTCGGCTGCGGTGGCGGGACAGAGTGGCATGACCGCTGCCGGGGTGCGGAAAGTGTCTTCCGTCTTGACGGCTTCCGGAAGTGGTGCAAAGAAAACGGAAAGCCGTGGAACGATATTCCGTCCATGGGCAGACGGGAAAAGGGGTTGCGTGAGCTGACCGTCAAGGGGAAATATGACACCACCGGTTACTGGTCCGGTTATGACGAAACAGAAGTTGATCCCCTGATCCAGGCGGATGCTGGCGGACTTTTCTACGATCCGGAAGAACAGGCTGATGTAGTGGATTACTGGAAATTCTGCAATGAATTGATCGCAGGTACCATTGATTTCTTCCTGAAAGAAGCCCGGAAAATCGTTCTTCCGGAAGTGGAACTGGGAGCAGTTTACGGCTATCTCACCACCGAAGGACAGTATATGCTTGCCTCAAACGGTCACATGGAGTATGAACGGCTGCTCAAGTCTGATGCCATAGATTATCTTCTTGCGCCCGCCACAGACCGTGGCATCGGCGGCGGCAGCGGCTCTCTCTGCGTCGTCGGTACGATCCACGCGCACGGAAAACAGATGTTCAACTCTGCCGACAACGAAACATGGACAAGCAAAGGTCCTGACGGCGGCACGTTCCCCGAAGCGTGGGTCGCAATGCACAATGAACAGGAACTGGAATCCTCCATCAAACGGGAACTTGCAATCAATCTTGTGGAGGGAACCTCTCTCTGGTTCTTTGACAAATGGGGCGGAAGTTACTCTCCGGAATGTATCAGAACCATCGGATCCATCCGCAAGCTCTGGGACGAAGAAGCAAAACTCCAGCCGGTCAGCAAAGCGGAAACTCTGATCGTTGTCGATCCGGGAAATGTTTATTACATCAATAACATGCACCCCAACTCCAACAACTTCCATCTGCCGTGGAAACTGAACATGAACCGCAGCGGCGCACCGTTCCGGTATGTCTCGTTCAACGACCTTGAAACAATGGATCTGGCAGGGATAAAAACTGTGATCATGTGCCACCCCTTTGAACTTGATCCGCACCGGATGAAAATTCTGAAAGAGCGGGTCATGAAAGAGAACCGGCTTGTGATCTGGTCCTATGCGCCGGGGATCATCAATGCCGGAAAATGGGATGAATCCAATGTGGAAAAAATCTGCGGAATTCCGTTCGGCACAAAGGACTTGAACATTGTCAAACAGGATGGATGGAACTCTCTTTATGTGTATGATCCCCGTGTGATCACGCCGGAAAAAATGCGGGAGATCCTCCGCGCCGCCGGGGTCTGGATCTACTCTTCTGTCCCCTGCCCCGTTTATGTCAGTGAACGGCTGCTTGGCATCCATGTCGGAGAAGCCGGAGACGTTGCGATTTCTCTGCCGGAAACATTTGCAAAAATCACGGAAGTCTTTACCGGTGAAACAGTTGAAAATACAAATGCTCTTTCATTCACAACCAACGGAACGGAAACCCGGCTTTACCGTTTGGAAAAATAACAGGAGGACACGATGAAAAAACTGCTTTTTTCGCTATTATCACTCCTTTGTCTTTCTCTTTCCGCATTGCAGAAAGATCTGGTACTCCGGTTCGATTTTGATACTCCGGCGGCAATCGGCGGGACGTCTTTAGATCTGCAGCTGCCGCCAACCGGAACTGTCCCGGGAAAGTTCGGAAACGGATATCATTTTCAGCGCAGTTCATTCAATTTTCTACCTCCGGAAATGGCAAAACCTGCCTCCGCTGAATTTTTTCAAAGTCTGCCGGGGAGTAAGCTGGCATTTTTAACGGTGGGGAAAGATAAGTTACTGCAAGTAACCGGAAAAGGCTTCTCTTCAAAAAAGATCCCAGTTCAGCTTTGGAACAGAAGATCTTTTTTCACATATCCGGAAACTGCCTTAACTTATTCTGTCTGGGTCAAGGGGGAAAAAGGATCAAAAATCACACTGGAACTCGCATTTGTTCCGGAAACGCTCCCCGAAAAACAGATCAAAGCAGCTTTGGATAAATTTGCCAAAAACAAGCTGATCAATAAAGATCCGGCTTATGCCGATAAACTTCGCAGTGATACCATCGGCAAACAGACCTTTATTTTGAACGGGGAGTGGCAGCGGTTTGCCGTAGTTGTCCGGACAGATGTCCGCACTCTTCAAATCCGGAAACACCAAGCCGTTATCAAAGCGGAAAACCATTCCGATAAGCCGCTACTGTTCAAGGAGATGCAGCTGGAACACACGCTTGTCTATCCTTACAATACAGAAGCTCCCACTGGATTTCTTCCCGGAAACAGTGCCAGACCTGTTCTGGAAAGCGGAATCAGACTCTCTATGGATTCCATCAGAAAAATCTTCCCGAAAAAACAGGGAACTGTCAGTTTCTTTGTAAAAGTACCAACGGAAACGAATCTGAAATCCAGCTATTTCGGTCTGTTCTGCTTCGGGGTAGGCTGGAGGAAACCGCTGTGGTGCATGGATGGCAACAGGATCGTCGCCGGAGCACCTCAAACACTCTATTTCCGTCAGGAAACATTCAGCAAGTGGACCCATGTTGCAATCAGCTGGGATGAATCAAAATTCATCTATTATGTCGATGGGGTCCGGAAAGGGGAATCCAAACGCACTTTTACAGATTTTTCAACGGATGGATATCTTTTCTGTGTGGGAAAAAATCTCTGGTCCGAACGCAGCGCAGATGCCATTCTTGACGAATTTCTGGTTTTCTCCCGCACGTTGAAACCGGATGAAATCAAGCAACTTGCAACCGCAAACAAACCGATTTCCGCCTCTTTGAAAAATAAATCCCTGAACGTTCTTCCGTTCTCCGTGCCTGTCTTTTACCGGAACGATCCCGATGCCGGAATCACCGTGGAAGTGGTCTCCGACAAGGCGCAGGAAGTCTCTCTTTTCACCATCACAGATTTTTGGAATGGACATGAAAAAGTCTTGCTGAAACCCGGCAAAAATCAGGTTCGGTTCAAGATGTATCCGGCACTGAAAACACCCGGGAGCGGTCCGCTGAAACTCTATATTGAAGCAAAAGGGCAAAACCTTTTCAGTTATACCGGAACCTATCAGATCCGCGGTGCGTTGCGGAAAGATTTGATCCGTTTCATCTCCTGGGGCGGTGAAGGAGCTGTCCCGTTTGAGTATGAAAAGAAACTCGGAATCAATGCCCGGAACGGTTCGGCGGCAAAAGCTGCTGAAATCATAGATCAGGGGATGCTGCTCTCTCTGGATCTGCGGAACCACAGGGAACTTGTCAGGAACAATTTTGATACAAAGAAAACCGCTGCAGATGTCGTTTCAGAAATCCGGGATCTGCGGGACTCTTTCGCCTGGTACAGCACCATGCTGAACTCGGAATCCGTGGGGTCGTGGAGATTCGCCGACTGGAAAAAATATCCTGTTCTGATGAAGTATGCAGAGAACGCTCTCGGTTTTGCACCGCCCGTTGCCAAAGCAAAGATCAATCCGGATATGTGTCTGGATCATAAAGAGATGCAGTTCGATGGCAACGGAGTTTATCAGCCCGGAAAAGCATGGAAAATGCTCTACTGGTACCGTCAGAAAGGAGATATGATCTATGCTCTGAACCGTGACACCGGAAAGGTCGTGAAACAGCTCAAGCCGGATAATCTTCTCTGGACAGACCCCGCTTATCCGGGGTTGTTCGACAGCGTGGACATGGGCTCCGACTGGGCTTACACAGTGTCTCTCATGGATGTTGCCGGACGGCTCCGTCACGGCTGGTCATGGGCACAGGTCTACGGCAAAAAATATCAGCCGACTCTCACGATGTATTACTGGACAAACAGTCAGGAAAAAGCAACGCTCAACGGTAAGACTTATTTCATGCCCCGTTCTGTGGATGGACTGATTGCCAACTCATGGGTTGCTGCCGGAGTCGCCCCCATGCACGATCTCTGCTTCTTCAATACTTACGGCTGGTACGATGCCGAAACTTCCGCAAAAACATATCTCCCCATGAAAGGAATGGCGGAAACTTACGGAAAATTTGTCCGGGAAATCTTCTATCCGGCAGCGTTATTGCTGCGCGACACTGCCGAACCTCAGGCAAAAGTCGCCCTGTTCCTGCCGGAAGATATCACCTATTATTCCGAACATGACTGGAACGGTTTCCGTGTCCGCACCCAATGGCTGCGCGCGCTTTCTCAAAACAATATTCACTTTGATGTGGTTTCCCGGGAAAAATTCCTGAAAGACGGCTTGGGCGCGTATCATACCATCATTGTTCCCATGCGGAGTGCGGCTTCCAAAGAGGTGCATGAAGCCCTGATCAAAGCATCAAAACACGCAAAAATCGTCGTAGATGACTACTGCACCGCCACCTATCCGAACATGGTGAAACTCAACTACCGCTGGAACGGTTATGATCTGGAAAGGTTTGCTGTCTGCAACGATTTTGTGAAAGAACTTGCCAAACAGAATACCGGGCGGAGATTCAAAGCTGTCGGAGAGAAAGGACCTGTCATGTACTTTGAACGGCTTCACAACGGAGTCCGCTATTTTCTTGTTATCAACAACTTGTGGAGCGCGGACGGTTATCTTGGCAAACATTCTGTACTGCGCCGGATCCAGGGGATCGATTTCAAACCCCACGGTGTCCGGCAGAAAGTCAAGCTCTCCTTTGAACCTGACAGAAATTCCGTTTCTGCGATCTACGATTTCAAAGATGCTTCAAAAATCAGACCGTACCCGAAAGACCGGCTCTGGCATTTTGATTTTGAGCTGGCGCCCGGAGAAGGACGTCTCTTCTGCGTATATCCGGATCGCCCCATTTCGCTTAATGTCAAAGCCCCAAGCATTGCCAAAGCCGGATCAACGCTCTATCTGGAATGTTCGCTCTGGGGAGTGCCAAGAAAAAAAATCACTGCCGGACGGCAGATCATTGAGCTGAAACTTTATGACGGAGCCGGAAAACTCACCGATGAAAGCGGATATTATGTCATGGAAAACGGCGTTCTGAAGATCCCTGTCCGCATTGCCTTGGATTCCAAGCCGGGAATCTGGCGGGCGGAGCTCCGGGAACGGACAACCGGGCTCCGGAATTCATGCCGCTTCAAACTGCCTTGAAAAGTTCTTCAAAAAATGTAAATTTTCAACAGAAACAGATTTGAAATAACCATGAAACAGGCTACATTAACGTTAAGACATTTTATGAAAGGAGATGCCTTATGAAAAAATGGATTGTTTTTACCGCTGCTGCTCTGTTCGGCACATTCGCTGCTGCACAGGAAAAAATTGATTTGACAAGCCCGAAAACATGGGATGCTTCAACTCAGAAACGAATCTCATTTGCAGAAAACAGCATCACCAGCACCATTCCGTTTTTCATGATGCGTACCCCTTTTATGACGATCGATCCGGCGAAGGAATACAAAATCTCCATGAAAGTGAAAGCAGAAGGCGGTTCTCCGGTTGTCCGGATCGGATTCCGCTGCTTTACTGCCAATAACAGAATGATCGATGCGCAGAATGTTCTGGATCAGAAAGGCACTTTTACCACCCTGGCAGCGAAAGCATCAAAAGGCGATAAAGTTCTGAAACTGAAAAATGCTTCTGCATGGAAACCCTTTGGATTTCTTGCACTTGCAATCAATGCAAAAGAAGATTTCTCCGATCTTCCAAACTTTGATATTGCCATTTGTTACCCTGAAAAAATCCAAAAGACAGGTGATTACTGGACCGTTACTCTGAAACAGCCGCTCCCGAAAGATATCCCCGCCGGAACAGGAGTCCGTCAGCACATCCGCGGCGGCCTCTTCTACGTTGCACCCACGATCAAGGCAGATAAAGATTTTATCACCGTTACCTGTGCGGTCAAAGGATACGCAGAATCAGGCTATGTCCTGACAAAATTCCCCAGAGGAACCGCAAAGGCTATGTTCTTCATCCAGACAAACACCAACGGTTTGAAGAATGTCAAAACGATCCTGAAAGATGCTTCTATCACTGTGAAATAAAAGTACAAATCATGGAACGGCTGACTCATTATTACCAATGGAAAGAGATTCCGGAAACGGAAATGGAGCGTTATTTTGCCCAATTCCGTGACTGCGGCTGGCATCGGTTGGTTCTCTCCAGCAATCTGTTGGACAGGATCATGGATGAACCGGCATTTCTGCTGCGGCTTATGAGGCTGGCAGAAAAATATGAGCTGTCGTTCCCCGATGCCCACGGGATTTGGGGAGCTGCGCTTGGCTTGGGAACAGGCGGGCGTTTTCCCTCCCTGATCGCACCCATGATCGAAGCCCACAAGCGGGCAATGGCATATCCCGTG
>SUVT01000022.1 GCA_015061845.1 Lentisphaerota bacterium | reverse complement strand
GTTTCTGCTCAGAGACGATCTCACCGGTTTTTACATTCAGGATCCCGAATCCGGAGAAGTCGCGGAGTGTATCCGGCTGCCCTTTCCGGAGAAACCAGATTTTTCCGCTGCTGCCCTGACCGCGGACCTCATAGGCATGATAAGGCAGATTGATCAGTTTCAAAACTGCCAGATTGACCGTATCGACGAAAATCAGTCTTGTGCCGTAAGGACCGTTTTGAGTACCTGTGATCTCATTGAAAATGATGACAGAGTTATCGAAGCTCTGGGAAGTTTCCCGGAGCAGCATTTTGTTGAGGTTTGCAGGGTTCATCGCCGGGTACCAGCGGATGCTTTCCGGCGGGATGCCGAGAACACCGGCAAAGGAATCCGGAGAAAGTCTCCGGAACTGTTCCTTCCCGGAATGTGCTTCAATCAGAACATTGGACGAATCGACTTCAACTTTATCTGCTTCGCCGCGCTCATCTTCCGGGAGAGTAAACTTCGTCCCGGAAGCGTGTGCAGCAGGCAATAAAACACTGATCAGCAGAAAAGTAAACAGAAAAATCCTGAACATCCTGCACCTCTGTCAATTTCAGAGTTCGACGGTCAAATCATCCCGCATTGCAAAGACTTTCTGCAGGGCTTCGTCGGTATCTTTTCCTCTTGCAAGCAGAACACCCAAACGGCGATGTCCGTTGAGTTCGCCTTTGCCGAAAATACGCATGGAAGTATCTTCTCTGGAGAGAACCTTGTCAAGATTTCCGAACTTCACATGGTTGGAAACACCGTCCACCACAACTGCTTTGGAGGCAGAAGGACTGTTGAATCTGATGTTGGGGACAGGGAGACCGAGGATCGCACGGGCATGGAGCGCAAATTCAGAGAGATCCTGAGAAATCAGCGTGACCATACCGGTGTCATGGGGACGGGGGCTGATTTCACTGAAAATCACATCATCGCCCTGGATGAACATTTCCACACCGAAGATTCCGCGGCCGCCGATGGCATCAGTGATCTTTTTGGCAATATCCTGAGCCTTGGCCTTTGCGACAGGGCTCATTGCCTGAGGCTGCCAGGATTCCTGATAGTCACCGTCAACCTGATGGTGTCCGATGGGTTCAAGGAAGCTGGTTCCGCCCACATGACGGACTGTCAGCAGGGTGATTTCATAGTCAAATTTGACGAAGCCTTCCACGATAACGCGGCCTGCTCCGGCTCTTCCGCCGCTCTGGGAGATTTCCCAGGAACGCATGATGCCTTCTTCATCTTTGACAACGCTCTGACCGTGTCCGGAGGAACTCATAACAGGCTTGACAACACAGGGAATACCGACTTCTTTGACTGCTTCTTTGTACTCTTCCACGGTGGAAGCAAAGCGGTACTTGGAGGTGGGAAGTCCCAGTTCTTCTGCTGCAAGTTTGCGGATGCCTTCACGGTTCATTGTCAGATAAGTTGCTCTTGCGTTGGGAATGACGTTCCAGCCTTCTTCTTCCAGTTTCAGAAGTTCGGAAGTTGCGATAGCTTCGATTTCCGGAACGATATAATCGGGCTTTTCAGCTTCGATGATCTTACGGATCGCAGCGGCATCCAGCATATTGGCTGTGTAGCTGCGGTGAGCGACCTGCATAGCGGGGGCATTTTCATAGCGGTCAACGGCAATGACTTCCACGCCGAGGCGCTGAAATTCGATCGTAACTTCTTTTCCGAGTTCACCGGAACCGAGCATCAAAACTTTTGTTGCACTTGATGTAAGAGCTGTACCGAGTTCTGCTGACATAATTCTCTCTCCTGATCTTAAAATTATTCAACAACCTGAGATTTTCCTGTACCTGCAACGATTTCGCCGCAGCGGAAGGCTTCAACTTTGTGCTGTTTGCAGATTTCAATTGCTTTTTCTGCATCAGCTTCGGGTACGAACCAGACCATACCGACACCCATATTGAACACGCGGTATGCTTCGCTGTCGTCGAGGTTTCCGGCTTCCTGCAGGACCTTGAAGATCGGCGGCGGGTTCTTGATGGTGCTCTTGTGGAAGACTGCATCCACGTTTTTAGGCAGGATTCTGGGAACGTTATCGAAGAGACCGCCGCCTGTGATGTGAGCGATACCATCCAGGGCAATCCCTGCATCCATAGCAGCTTTGATTGCATTCCAGTAGCAGGTGTGGGGTTTCAGCAATGCTTCACCGAGAGTTTCGCCCAGTTCCGGGAGTTCGGTGTCGACGGTGTAGTGGCACATTTCAAAGAGGATCTTTCTTGCGAGACTGAAACCGTTGGTGTGCAGACCGTTGGAGGGCAGACCGATTGCGACATATCCGGGAGCGAGTTTTTCGCCGGTGATGAGTTTATCTTTCTCCACGATACCGTTGATGACACCGACCAAGTCGAAGTCATTGCCGTACATGCCGGGCATTTCAGCGGTTTCGCCGCCGAGGACAGCACAGCCTGCAGCTTTACAGGCATCTGCGATTCCTCCGAGAACCTGTTCGTACAGAGGACTGCGGAGTTTTCCGATTCCGATGTAGTCGAGGAAGTAGATGGGTTCCGCACCCTGAACGCTGATATCGTTGATACAGTGATTGACGATGTCATAACCGACGGTGTCATATTTCTGCATCATAGCGGCGATCATGAGTTTTGTACCGACGCCGTCGATGCTGGAAACGAGGACAGGGTTTTTGTACTTGGAAAGATCCAGCTGGAAGAGACCACCGAAGCCGCCGATGGGAGCGAGCATCTCAGGCCGTCTGGCGGAAGCAAGTTTCTGTTTTACACTGGAAAGAAGCTGGGTTGCGAGATCAATATCGACGCCTGCGTCTTTATACGTTGCCTTGACTGCATTGTTGGATGCCATTTTGCGATATCCCTTCTTTTGTTCAGAAAATCTTTTTCTGCGTTGGTTTTAATAATTACAAACTGTCATGAGGTAATATACACCCCATTCCGGGAAATTACTAATTTTTTTTGTCTGTTTCAGAAAGATTTTAACAAGTTTTCTGTCATTTATTGAGGATTTCGCTGAAACCGATTGCTTCAATGAGCCATTCGCCGTCTTTTTTGACCCATTTCATTTCCAGATCGTACCCTTCTTCAAAACTTCCACCGGTC
The DNA here is from genome assembly GCA_015061845.1 of Lentisphaerota bacterium. Taxonomy (GTDB): domain Bacteria; phylum Verrucomicrobiota; class Lentisphaeria; order Victivallales; family UBA1829; genus SIG79. The sequence continues at coordinate 29,591 of SUVT01000022.1, read as the reverse complement.
TTGGTTTTTGCTTTGATCATACCGGTAAAAAGCACCTTGCAGCGGTTCGGATCGTCCTCCTGAAAATGAAATTCCATCTCATAAAATTTGATCTCAAGAGAGGTCGTCCAGTTCCGGGCGGTCGCGATGTTTTTCTGAATATCTTTCCGGGTCATTTTTGCCTGTTTATGAAACTTCGGCAAACTCATTTCACAGGTGTCATCAAAATAGTCGGAAATTTTCTTTGCATTTTCTGCCTGAACAACAAAACTTTCATCGCCGCTTTTTCCCATCATCCGGGCAACTTCATTCATCCGCAGCTGGATGATCTCCTGATCATTTTCTCCGAAAAATATTTTCCAGACAAAGAAACCGGCAACGCAGGCAACAATAAAAAGAATCACGATGAGAAAAATCTTTCTGTTCATACTCATAACAGCAACGCTCCTTCCAATCTGCTTTGACGGATCTCTCCGAATTTGTGTTGATACATCGGCATGGAACGGTTGTCGCCAACGACATAATAGTGACCTTCGGCGACTTTCCGCGGTTTCAAATTCCATCTTTCCCGCTTGAATTTTACATAAGGCTCTTCCTGACGGACCCCGTTGAGATAAAGATATCCGTCACGGAACTCCACGGTGTCTCCGGGCAGAGCGATCACCCGTTTCAAAAGCAGAACACGGTCTCCTGCATAACGCATGACAACCACGTCGCCCCGTTTCGGCTTCCGGAACCAGTATGTCGGCGCCCAGCAGAAATTCAACGTTCCGCTGTGATAATTCGGCTCCATGCTCTCCCCGTTCAGAAACATTGGCTCGCAAATGACTCCGAAGAAGACAATTGCAACAGCTGCAAGGATTCCGACACGGATGAAGTATGCCTTCCCCATCTTCGGTTTGAACAGCCAGATAAATATATTTTTCAAACGTTCTTTCCACATGTTTTCACCTGAACTCTTTTTCCGGTACTTTACATCTGACAGAAAAAATCAACAAATCTGTTCGTCTGAATCGACAAAAAAATCAGTTTTTTTTGATTTCTTTCTAATTGATCGCTTTCCGGACTCCTTCTCCAACAAAGTTAAACGCACAAACGGAAAGAAATATTGCCAGTCCGGGCCATAAAATCAAACGCCAGTAGATCATCGGTGACGGCTCTGCCTGACTGATCAATTCCCCCCAGCTGGAAACAGGATCCTGAACCCCGAATCCCAGAAAACTCAGGGAGCTTTCTACAAGAATCGCACTGGCAAATTCAAAAGAGAAAACAACAATGATCGGACCGGAAACATTGGGGAGCAGATGCTTGATCAAAATTTTCCATCTTGGTACACCCAGACACTCTGCTGCTGAAATATAAGGCATGGATCGCTGTTTCAGAACCTCTCCGCGAACCAGTCGGCACAAGCCTGTCCAGTTGAACAGACCAATCACTGCAATCACAAGAAGGATCGACTGACGGGAACCGTAGTCCAGCATGATCGACATTAAAATCAAAAGCAGCAGAAATTGCGGGAAGCAGATCACAATTTCAACCAGACGCATAATAAACAAGTCGGTTTTTCCTCCGCAATATCCTGCCAGAAGTCCCACCAGTGTGCCGATGATCATGGAAATTGCAGTTGCTGCAACTCCTACAATAACAGAAACTCTTGCACCGAACACCATTCTGGCAAAGACATCCCGCCCCGCATGATCCGTTCCAAGCCAGTGTTCCCTTGATGATGGCTGGTAAGGGGCTGCCTTGGTTTCAAAAGGCCCGAACGGAACCAGTGCTGTCAGAACGGTTCCGCCTTCCGAACGGATCACCGGGATCTGTTCATGCCAGTCAACAGGTTCGATGACCGGTTTGACAAACAGGAACGGAAGCAATAAAATGATTCCGGCAATCAGAGAGATGAGCAATCTCTTTTTCTTGAAAATCCAGCAAATCATTCCTGTTACAGGCAGAAAAATTGCCAGAAAATTAAAGATCCGCTCGATGATCATCTCAGGAGAATCCGGGGCAAAAAAAGAACTCCATGCAGGAAAACTGAGTGATCCGCCGGAACGGACCATCAGAGGAACTCCATTGGCAAGAAGCGGCGCATAAACCGCAACAAGGATCAGCAGTACAACAAAGATCAGACCGGCAACGGCGATCCGGTCCTTGAAGAACCGTTTTATAAACATTCTGAAAAATGAGTGTTCATTTGAAACTGTCATGGTCTATGCCTGATTCCTGTTATTCAAAAATGTCTCTGAAAGGAGTATCGTACTTACTTTTTTTCTTGATTTTCTCTTTGATTTTTTCTTTCTCTTTGATTACATTCTCCTGAACATTTTTTTTGAAACTTTCATTCAGTTTTTTGATGTAATTTTCCAAAGCAGCCGTTGACTCCTGGGAAAGTTTGTCAAGCATTACCACGATCAGATCATCCGTTGTGATCCCCTGATCCCCTTTTCCGAGATTTTCCAGATGAATATCAATCAGCGGAATGGTCAGATTTTTCCCGAGAATGATCACATGAAGGTTGATATTGGTCAGATTGAGCTTGTCGATCTGAATTTTTTTCGTGCTTTTTTCTCCGGTCTTATCATCTTTTATATTGAAAGTCGTTTCGATGTATTTCTGGAGAGCTTTGGCATTATTGTTTCCGGACAGAGACGGCTCAAAATAGAAATCCATGCCGTCTACAGTCAATTCTTCGATCTCAAGTTTCGGTTCGGAAAGAGTATCTGTTTCCAGATCAATTTTCAGATTCTTCAGGGTCATAATATTTTTTTCTTTAAATCCTTCCGGGTTGGCGATGGCGATATTTTTTACCGTTAAATCTCCATCCCAGAGAAGAAGCGTTGCCTGATCGACCTTAATGAATTGATCGGAGTTCAAACCTTTGGAATCTGCGACCCGGAGATCATCCAGACGGAGATAACCATCCATCAATTTGATATCAACAGATTCCAGTTTTACGGGCGCGCCGAGGACACCGGGGAGAATTTTTTCCACACAGGCATGAACGATCGGTTCAATGAAGATCAATGCCAGAATAATAATTGCCAGAAGAACAGACGGAATGATCCACAGGAACTTGTATCTCCGGAAAAATCCCGGACGTTTTTTTTCTGTGACCGTTTCCTGCATAGGTGCAACTTCAGCAGCGGGAGTTTCTTTTACTCCATCCTGAATGTCGTAATTGAGTTCTTTTTTCTTGATTGCCGGGGATGTATGATCCTGTGGATCAACTTTGTTTTCAACTTTATTTTCTTCTTCAGCCATAACAAACTCCTGATTTTACTTTTTGTTTGAAAATCCGAAAGAGCCGATCAATTCTCCCAGTGCATAATATTGTCCGCAGACATAGGCAAGCAGGTTCGTTTTGCTCAAATCAAACTTGCCATCCGCTGTGAGAAATTCTTTTGAAACCTGAACCGCAACGATCTCTGCAAGAAACATGTCATGAGTTCCAAGAGGAATCTTCTGCGTGATCTTACATTCCAGTGCAACAGGACACTCTTCTGCGATGGGGGCTGCAACTTTGCTTCCGGCAACCGCAGTCAAACCGCATTCCGCAAACTTATCATGATCTTTTCCGGAGACGATCCCGCACCAGTCAAGAGCTTTTGCCTGATCTGCCGCCGGAATGTTGACCGTGAATTCTCCGGTTTTTTCCAATGCTTCATAGCTGTATCTGCCGGGGCGGACAGAGATGGAGAGCATGGGCGGGTCGCTGTTGATAACACCTGCCCAGGCAAGGGTGATCAGGTTGTTTTTGAATCCGTTTCCACCGGTTCCGACAAGAATCGCCGGGACAGGTGCAAGTTTTGTACTGCCGGGTAAAATAACTTTACTCATGGATCAATCTCCTTCTGTAAATATTTTATCATCAAGAATTGCAGGCTGTGCGGCATCTGACGGAAGTTCATGGACCTCTCTCAGTTCCCGTTCCAATGCCCGGGAGCGTGTCCCGAGTTTTTCGATATGATTCATCGCTGCAATCAGACTCTTTTTCGTGGAATCCACTTCGTCACCGAACTTCTGGAACTGGGTCTTTACCCCGGAAAGGATCGTCCAGACTTCATGAGACCGCTTTTCAATGGCAAGTGTCCGGAAGCCCATTTGCAGGGAGTTCAGAAACGCCACCAGATTGGAAGGTCCGACAACGGAAATGTGGTATGTGTTCTGTAAAAATTCCACCAATCCGGGCAGACGCAGGATCTCCGCATAGATCCCTTCGCTGGGAACAAACATCAACGCGAAATCGGTTGTCAGCGGAGGATTGACATACTTTTCCCGGATCGTCTTTGCACACTTCTTGACAGCACTTTCAAAGGCAGTCTGTGCTTTTTTCAGCTCTGCGGACATCTTCGGATATTCTTCGTAAGCCTCAAGCAAACGCTGATAATCTTCCACCGGGAACTTGCTGTCGACAGGGAGCAGAACCGGCTCATCATCTTTTTTTCCGGGCAGACGGATCGCGAATTCCACAAGGTCCAGTTTTCCGGGGACGGTGGAAACGTTGGTGAGGTATTGGTCTGCTGCAAGATACTGTTCCAGGATCGCCGCAAGCTGGATCTCTCCGATATTTCCACGGGTTTTGACATTGGAGAGGACTTTTTTCAAATCGCCCACGCCGGATGCCAGACTCTGCATTTCGCCGAGCCCTTTCTGAACCAGTTCCAGCCGTTCGCCGATGAGTTTGAAGGACTCCTGAAAGTGGGACTGTACAGATTTCTGGAGTTTTTCATCGACAGTTCTCCGCATTTCTTCCAGTTTTTCAGCGTTCTGATCGCGGATCTCCTGTATTTTTTTATCCATTGTTTCCCGGATTTCAGCGAACCGTAAATTGTTGGATTGCTGGATCCGTTCCAGCATAGCGAGCGTTTCCTGTCTGTTTTTCCGGCTTTCCTCGGAGAGATTCTGTCCGAATTCTGTGAGCAGTTTTGTATTGGACTCTGTAAAGATCCGGAAATTTCCGCCCTGTTCGGTTCTTCCTGCAGCGAGATTTTCGCCCAACTCCTGACGGCTCCGCAGAAAACCTTCATTGCAAGCGTTTTCGATCCGTTTCAGCTCATCTTTCAGAGTATCATCCTGTGGATTTTTTTTCTTTCTGACAGCAAGAAACGCTGCAACGGAAAACCCTGCGATGACAATCAATAAAATCAATTCGATCCACTCAAACATTACGAAAACTCCTTCATTTTTCTGACTCCGCAATATAGCAGTTTCATTTGTTTTTGTCAAGTAATATTATCAAAAAATTAAAAATATCACTTATGATATTATCTTTTCTGTTTTACATCGAAAATACGGAAATTTTTTCACGTAAAATAAAATATGGAATAACTTGCAATCATTTTTATTATGTGATATATTGTACTCATATTCAAATCAGTAAAAAAAGGAATTTTACAATGCTTACTTTGAATCCTCTTTTTCAGGATCATGCTGTTTTTCAGCAGAAAATGCCGATTCCGGTCTGGGGAAAGGCTGAACCCGGACACCGTTTGAAAGCCGATCTTTCCGGAATAACCGCTTTTACAAGAGTTGCCGCTTCAGGTTCTTTCAAACTCCGGCTGCCCCCTATGACGGCTGGCGGACCATTCATCTTTACTGTTACAGATCTGGATTCCGGCGAACAAATCACTCTTCAGGATGTCATGGTCGGGGAAGTTTGGCTCGCTTCCGGACAGTCCAATATGGAATATCCCCTTTCCGGAAAAGGATTTTCCCGTCCGTCTGCCGGGGACGAAACTCCCCTTTCCGAAATTCAGATGCAGGAGTATATTTCCACGATCCCGGAAGGCGGAAAGTTCCGTTTTATTACCATTCCCCGCAATGCATCCGGCTGTCCGGAAGAAACTTTTACCGGAAACTGGCGGGTCGTAACACCGGAATCTGCCGGGGATCTTTCAGCCGCTGCCGCATGGTTCGGAAAATATATTCAGGAAAAACTGGATGTTCCTGTGGGGGTGATCCATTGTTCCTGGGGCGGCAGTCGTGCCATCGGCTGGATCGGCAGAGCCGGACTGTTCTCCGAACCGGAAACGGTTCATTTTATCAATCAAAGAGATGCAGAACTTGTAAAAGCGGATCTCTGGGATGAACGGAAGGCTTCCCAGCAGCCGATCCCCGTTCCGCGGGAGTTCATCGACCCCGGCAACAAAGGCGTTGACTGGGGCTGGGCTGCAACTGACTTCAACGACTCCGGCTGGGTGGATTTTACGGTCCCCGGAAGCTGGGTGCATCAGAAATATGCCGGTAACGGCGCAGTCTGGATCAGAAAAACAGTCGAGCTTCCTGCTCACTGGGCTGGAAAAAATCTCTCGCTGGAACTTGGACCCGTTGATAAAATGGATATCTCCTATTTCAACGGAACAGAAATCGGCAGATCCGGAAAAGAGCTTGATCCCTCTTTCTGGAACAAACGGAGAAGTTATCCCATCCCCGCCGATCTTGTGAAACCCGGAAAAAATACCGTTGCCGTCCGCGCTTATTCCTATATAGATGACGGCACATTCAGCGGAACGGGCGATCTCTATTATCTTCTGGAACCGGGATCCGGAGAACGCGTTGAGCTTGGCGGCACATGGAAGTTCCAGGCAGAATATGATATGGGGATTACGAAACGCCCTGCACAGCGGCTGGGGCCCTGCAATATTTACACGCCCTCCATCCTTTTTGAGGGGATGATCAATCCGATCAAAACTTATGGGATCCGGGGCGCGATCTGGTATCAGGGCGAAAGTGATACCGGAACTCTTGCCGAAGCGTTGGCTTACCGGAAGAAACTGGCGGCAATGATTCAGAATTGGCGTTATGTCTGGGAACAGGGCGATTTTCCCTTTATCCAGATGCAGCTTGCCGGTTATAATCTCGGAAGAGAGTCTCAATACGATCCGGAATCCTGGTGGTCGGTTCTGAGCGATAATCAGCGGAGGATCTGTGAAGATCTTCCGGGCGTTTATATGGCTTCTGCCGTTGATATCGGCGAAGCAAAAGACATTCACCCGCAGAACAAGAAAACTGCCGGATACCGTCTGGCACTCTGCGCGCTGAATAACGTTTACCGGATCAGAGAAAAAGCTCCGGAAGGTCCCCGTTTTGCCGGATGCGTTCAGGAGGGACACTCCATCAGGGTCCGGTTCCGTTATGCAGACGGCTTGACTCTGAAAGAAGATCTTCCCCGGAGTTTTTATATAGCTGGAGACGATCATCATTTTTATCCGGCGGACAAGGTCAGGATCGAAGGCGATACTCTGCTCCTTTCCTCTGAAAAAGTGGAAATCCCCTGTGCCGTGCGCTATGCCTGGTCGGGCTTCCCTTCAAATACACTTTATAACGGTGACGGCTTGCCCGCTTCGCCGTTCCGTTCTGATGATTGGGAAATCAATTAACATAAGGAAAAAACAATGATCACACTGAACAAAATGTTCCAGACGGGTGCTGTTTTTCAGCAGAAAATGCCGATCCCAGTCTGGGGAAATGCAACTCCGGGGAATCTCCTGAAAGCGGAATTTGCCGGTATGGAGTCCTGGACAAGAGTTGCCGCAGCCGGAAACTTCATGCTGCGCCTGTCTCCCGTGGATGCCGGTGGACCTTACACGCTCAAAATCACGGAAGTTGAGACCGGAGACACCGTTGTGCTGGAAGATATTCTTGTGGGGGAAGTCTGGCTTGCTTCCGGACAGTCCAACATGGAATATCAGCTCTCTTCCGACTGGACCGCTCCCGGTGCGGAAAAAGAACCTTCCGGTGTAAACGCTGCACAGGCAGATGAGTATTACAAGACCATCAAAGATCCATCCCGTATGCGTTTTATTACTGTAAAAAAACTTGCAACCGGAATGGAAGAGGAGACCTTTGAAGGCGAATGGAAATATATGAATGAAGATAACGCTCATGTGGCATCTGCTGTTGCAGCATGGTTCGGGCGGTTCGTTCAGGAAAAACAGGATGTCCCGGTGGGATTGATCATTTCCGCCTGGGGCGGCACTATTGCAGAAGCATGGACAAGCCGTGCCGGATTGCTCTCAAACCCTGATACTCTCCCTCTGGTTTATGAGACTGACCGGATTTTTCAGGAAGAGGAAAGTTGGCAACGGGATCCTGATAACTCCATGCCTGCTGAGGCGGTAAAAGATGCCGGAAACAAAGGTGTGGAATGGGGCTGGGCTGCTCCTGATTTCAACGATTCTGAATGGGTGGAAATGAATATCCCCGGCAGTTGGATCAATCAGAAAATCTCCGGTAACGGTGCGCTCTGGGTTCGTCAGGAAGTCACGATTCCCCCGCGCTGGAAAGGTAAAAATCTTATCCTGCACATGGGCGGGATCGACAAACAGGATGTCACTTACTTCAACGGAGTGGAAATCGGCGGAAAGGGAAAAAATCTTGATGCCAGCTTCTGGAACATTCCCCGTATTTACAAGATCCCCGCAGAACTGGTGAAAATCGGCAGAAATGTCATTGCTGTCAGAGCCTACTCTTTCCTGTTCGATGGTGCATTCCTCGGTCAGAAGAGAGACTATTATGTTCAGCCTGAAGGTGGAACAGAAGAGGACAGGATCCAGATCGGCGGTATGTGGAAAGCCGCTGCAGAACTTGACCTTGGTGTGATCTCTGCTTCTCTGGTCACACCGGGACCCGGAATGGCCAATACTCCCGGGATTCTCTTCAACAGCATGATCCGTCCGCTGGTTCCTTACGGGATCCGGGGCGCAATCTGGTATCAGGGGGAAAGCAATGCAAATAGCGTGCCGGCTTCTCTTTCCTATGAACGGAAACTCAGCACCATGATCCGCGACTGGCGGTACTGGTGGGGTCAGGGCAATTTCCCGTTCATTCAAGTGCAGCTTGCAAATTACTCTCCCAGCTTTGATCCGCCGTTTGTTCCCGCATCCAGATGGGCGATCCTCCGTGACACGCAGCGGCTCGTCTGCAATGCACTGCCCAATGTTTATATGGCATCTGCCATTGATATCGGTGATTTGGTTGATATTCACCCGCAGGACAAAAAGTCTGTTGGTGCAAGACTTGCGGCAACTGCGTTCCGTTATGTCTATAAAGATCCGTCAGTTGTCCCCTGCGGTCCGCTTTATCAGGGATATTCTGTCGAGGACAATGCGATCCGGATCGACTTTGCCCATGCTGACGGCTTGACCGTTCTTGAAGATCGTCCTCAGAGCTTTTACATTGCCGGGAAAGACCGGGTTTTCCATCCCGCGACATCCGTTAAAGTCGAAGGCAGCTCTGTTCTCGTTTCCAACAAAAAAATCGCAAACCCCATGGCTGTCCGTTACGGCTGGTCCGATGCGGTCATCACCACAGTTTATAACGCAGCAGGACTTCCCGCTTCTTCCTTCCGGACAGATGACTGGGATTTCTATGAATAAGGAATAAAACCATGAAAAAATTATTATGTCTCGTTCTCCTCTCCTGTGCGGCATTTCTCTTTGCTGCACAGAAAATCACGCTCGGAAGTCTTTTTCAGGATGGAGCGGTGTTCCAGCGGAATACAGATATTCCGGTCTGGGGCAAAACTCTGCCGGGCAGATCTTTGCTGGCAGAATTTGCCGGACAGAAGATCCGCACAAAATCCAACGCTGCCGGGGAGTTCATGTTCCGTTTTTCCCCTGTCAGAGCGGGCGGCCCTTATGTTCTGACCATCACCGACAATGACAGTAAGGCAGTCGTCACTGTCAAAGATATCCTTGTGGGCGAAGTCTGGGTCGCCTCCGGACAGTCCAACATGGAATATCAGATCGGTTCTGACTGGGCGTTTCCCGCCAAATTCAAAAACGACCCCAACAGTTTGGCGCGCCGTCAACAGCGGGAATATATTGCCGGAATCAAAAATCCCGGAAAGCTGCGCTATTTCTATGTTCCCCACAACTGCACCGGTGTCCGGGAAAGTACAGTCCCCGGAACCTGGAAGTATGTAGATGCAAAGACAGCTCCCGGATTTTCAGCTGCAGCCGCATGGTTTTCAAAGACTATTCAGGAAAACTTGAATGTTCCTGTGGGTGTTATCGTAACAGCCTGGGGCGGAACCCGTGTGGAAGCATGGACAAGCCGGGAAGCACTGCTCACCAATCCGGAAACTGCCGCAATGGCAAAAGAGTCTGACCGTGCTTTGCAGGATCCCGGGTTGTGGGATGCCGCCGCACGGAGAAAAAATGCTTTGAAAGGTTTGAAGCGCGACCCCGGAAACAAAGGGTTCGGCATGGGATACGCAAAAGTCGATCTCAACGATTCCGGATGGAAAGATATGGTTGTTCCGGGCAGTTGGATCGTTCAGAAAATTTCCGGTAACGGCGCTGTCTGGGCGAGAAAAACTGTCATGATCCCAGCAAGCTGGGCTGGAAAAGATCTTGTTCTCAGAACCGGCGGCATCGACAAGATGGATATCTCCTATTTCAATGGTGTTGAGATCGGAAGAACCGGAAAAGGTTTGGATTTTAAGAGCTGGGACAAGAAGAGAACCTACACGATTCCCGGCAAACTGGTCAAAGCCGGAAAGAATGTGATCGCAATCCGTGCATACTCTTTCCTTCATGACGGTTCTCTCAACGGAAGAACAGAAGATTATTCTCTTTCTTTGAAGGGGTCAACCGTCGGTTCCATCAAACTTTCCGGAATGTGGAAGGCAAAGTCTGAACTGGATTACGGTATTCTCAGTCCCCGTTCCGCAGGTTACAATCCGGAATATCCCAATACACCGGGGATACTGTTTGACGGTATGCTCAATCCGCTTCTGCCCTATGCGATCCGCGGCGTGATCTGGTATCAGGGGTGCAGCAATGCGGGAAATGTTCACAATGCAAAGGCTTATCAGAAACGTCTTGAAACCATGATCCGTGACTGGCGTTTCCGCTGGGGCGTGGGGGATTTCCCGTTCATTCAGGTTCAGCTTGCATACTTTGACCGTCTTCAGGAAGGGGTGTTCCTCAGAAATTCTCCATGGGCATACCTCCGGGAATCCCAGCGGCTGGTCTGCGAAGATCTTCCCAATGTTTTTATGGCATCTGTGATCGACAACGGTGATAAGCTGGATATTCACCCGCAGGACAAGAAAACAGTCGGTCTGCGCCTTGCTGCCAATGCGCTGCATAATGTTTATCACAAGCAGTCTGTCATTCCTTGCGGACCCCTTTATCAGAGTTACCGTGTGGAAGGAAATAAGATCCGGATCACATTCCGTCATGGTGATGGTTTGAAGATCAAGGGAGACTTCAAAAAGAGTTTTTATATCGGAAATGATCTGGGAGCTTTCTACCCGGCAGATACTCTGATGATTGAAGGTAACAGTATTGTTTTGAGCAGTAAATCAGTTGCGGTTCCGGCATCTGTCCGTTATGCCTGGTCACAGGCTCCGGTATCCTGTCTTTACAACGCTGCCGACTTGCCGGCATCATCATTCCGTACAGATAACTGGGATTCTTCCAAATAAGAGGTTTTGTTATTCTCCCCGGAGATGATGATTTCCGGGGGAATATCAACAAAAAGAATTTTTTTTTGCCGTTATTGCTTGAAAATTCCGAAATTAGAATTATCTTTATAATAGTTATTTTCAGTAAGAAACAGCTAACAACATTAAGTTAAAGGATTTTGTTTTATGTCACAATTAAAAGTGAACTGTCCGTTTTGCCAAAAGGAGTTGCTCATTCAAAATGAACATCTGGGATCTCAAATGACTTGTCCTATCTGTGGCGGAACTTTTTTTGTTCCTGCTCCGCAGTCTCAGCAAGCAGGCTATCAGCAACAATATCAACAGCCGCAGCCCCCATATCAGCAGCCCGGTTTTCAGCAAACAGTCTATCAGCAACAATATCAACAGCCGCAGACCCCGTATCAGCAGTCAGGTTATCAACAGACCGGTATGGGCGAAAGCGTGAATATGTTTACAGCCCTGAAAAAATATGCTGATTTTACCGGAAGAGCCCGCCGGCTGGAGTATTGGCTGTTTTATTTGTTGAACATGCTGATACAAGGAGCTCTTTATATTTTAGCTCCTATATTTGCAGCGTCAGGTTCGGCTGAAATGGCAGTGGTTTGCTATATCCTGTTGATTTTGTGGGGACTGGCTATTTTTATTCCAGCTCTGGCAGTCGCAGTGCGGCGACTGCACGATTCAGGCCGATCCGGCGTGTTTGTACTCACAATCCTGATCCCGTGCGTAGGCGGATTGATTTTCCTGATCCTTATGTGTCTGGATTCCCAGCCGGGACCCAACATGTATGGACCTAATCCGAAGGAAAGATATTACTGATAATTTTTACAGTAAGACAGAACCGGAAAGACAGTCAGAAATGGCTGTCTTTTTTTTTGACATTTTTCTATTCAGCGGAGAGAATTCAGGAGTTCTGTTTTTTTTGCGGCTGGAGTGCCTGAAACCGTAGAATTAATGGTATCCCGGTGTTTCCGGAGCCAGATCCAGAAATTGGATGGAGTGGAAAAGCCAAGTTCAAAAGAGATCTCTTTCTGCCGTAATCCGCGTTTCATGGCTTCTACAGTGTATTGGATCCGGATTTTATCAATATATTCTCCGATGGTACAGCCCTCACACTCCCGGAAACGATGAGAGAGGTAGAATCTGCTGTAACCGGAAACTTTTTCCAGATGCTCCAGAGAACATCCTCTGGCATTGGACATCCGGATATACCGTTTCAGAGATGCAATAACAGTATCTGTATTTTCCTGTGCGACAGAATCCTGTCCTGTGCGTGACATAAAAAAGCGGACTTCATCCAGCAAGGCTTCCAGTGGTGCTTTCAGAAATTCGTTCACCATATCCTGCGTAATATTTTTCTCTTCATTCAATGCATTCCAACGGCGGGTCAGCATCATCTTGTATTCCAGAGAAAGTTTGACTCTGTCCCACCATGCTTTGAACTCTCCGCCTATTCCCACTTTCAGAAAGTTGCCGGAAATCAGCTGTTCCGGCTCGCTGACCTGCATCCAGAGATGGATCAGATCGTGATCCTGCTGATGATATCCGAACGCATGAGGTTCCCAGTAGTCGATTAGAAAAAATGTTCCGGGAGTGGCATCGTAAACTTTTCCGTTAAACATATAACGGCTGCAGCCCTTCAGAACGTAAAAGATTTCCCGTTGGGGATGGGTACTGGAAAGAAATTCCCCGCACCCTTCCGGAGTTCCCTCCGGAGAGTGACGGGTGATGATTTTTTTAACACCGTTTGACAGGTGTTGTCTGATTGATTCCATTCAGGAATACTCCTCAGGCTTTGCTTGCGGCGTACTGCTTCAGTTCATCAATGTTATCATAGATCTTGTGCAGAACGGCACTCAGTTTTTCAACTGTTGCTCTGTGTGTGAGAACAGGATGCGCACTGCCGAGGGTTCTGTCAAAGAGGTCCTCGCAAACGGCACATCTTCCATCGGGGATCCGGTATTCGCCCTTGCTCAGGTCAAGGTTGAAGAGCCTTGCCTTGTAGACAGGTCCGTGAGTTCCGTTTCCGATGCCGAATCCTTCGGCGTCGCATGCCGCATTGATGATAGATTTCGGAATATCCTTGAACGGTTCACCGTCAAAGATCAGATGGAAACTGTAATAGCCCTGGGGTTCGGAAAGTCTTCCGGGAGCCTGCATACGGACTCCGGGGATATCCTTGATGGAGTCTCTTAAAAATGCTGCATTCTTTGAGTAGGTGTCGATCAGCTTGTTCAAGCCTTTCAGCTGCTGGCTGAGGATGACCGCCTGGAATGCAGTCGCGCGGTAGTTGTGGCAGAGCAAGCCTTCCGGTGCTCTGATCGCCTGTCCCTGCTTGATCCCGCGGGAGTACCCGATATGTTTCAGCAGATAGATTTTTTCTGCCAGTTCCGGATCGTTGGTAATACAGATCCCGCCTTCACCGGAGGACATTGTTTTGCTCTGCTGGAAGCTGAAAGAACCGACTTTTCCCCAGCTGCCGACGCCGCGTCCGTTCCAGAATCCGCCGTGCATGTGGGCGCAGTCTTCGATCACCGGAATGCCGTGAGCATCAGCGATTTCAAGGATCTTTTCCATGTCGGCAGTGGAACCGTAAACGTGAACCGGGATGATCGCCTTGGTTTTCGGTGTGATCGCTGCACGCATCTTTTCAGGATCCATACAGAGGGTCGTCGGTTCGATATCCACGATCACGGGAGTTGCACCGACATAGGAAGCTGCCAGAGCGGTTGCCATCCAGGTGAGTGCGGGAACGATGACTTCATCGCCCTTTGTAACACCCAGTGCGGTAAGCGCGCATTCCAGTGTAGTGGTTCCGTTTACCATGAATATCCCGTATTTTGCTCCGTGATATTCAGCAAAAGCCTTTTCAAATTCCTGTTCAGCCGGACTGTTGAAGGACCAGTTGCCTTCCATATAAGTCTTTTTCAGGACTTCCGCAGTTTCTTCATCTCTCGGAGGCCATGCCGGAAACATAGTTGAATACTCTTCCTTGATCAGTTTGTCTCCGCCCAAAATTGCGAGGTTTGCCATTTTTTTCTCCAAATTTTCTGATTCGCTCAAAGTGATTTCATGTATGCAAGACTGTCTGCTGCACTTTGGAAGGGATCTGCGGAGTTATCCTGTTCAAAGATCAGCCATTCTGCATTGATCTCTTTTGCAGCTGCGAATGCACTCTTCAAGTCAACAATACCGGTTCCGAGGGTTGCGGTCGTTCCGGGATCGGTGGGAACAACGATATCTTTGAAGTGAACCTGCTTGATTCTGTCTGCATACTTGCGGATGTAAGAAGCGGGATCCATACCTGCACGGGTCAGCCAGCAGACATCGGGTTCCACAAAGATCTTTTCTGCGCCGGGGGCATCCAGAATGCGGTACATTGCGGGGATCCCGTCTGCCAGATCATATTCTGCCCAGTGATTGTGGTAAGAGAAGATCACATTCTTTGCTTCGGCATTCTTCTGGATCGCCAGACACATATCGAGGATCTCCTGCCATTTATTGGCGAAGTCGACCATTGCGCTGATGCTGATTGCCGGGGGAGCCAGTTTCTTTGTGTATTCCCATGCGATATCATCGGCATTTGTCAGAGCTGCACCATGGAACATTGCGCCGCAGCTTTCCAGTTTGATCTCTTTCATGAATTCTGCGATCTCATCGGGGGACATGCCGCCGAAATTGAATGCGAATTCCACACCGTCGAACCCGATTTTTGCAATCTCTTTCATGGTTCCTTTGAAATCTTCAGAAAGCGCTGTGCGGAAATTGTAAAGCTGTACACCATACTTCATGATTAAAAGTCCTTTCCGAGAATCCGTTCGGGATTCCTGCTTAAAATATTGAGTTTATCTTCATCTGTGATCTTGGCAGAGAGAACTCCGCCGACCCCCTGATATTCATCAAACCAGGGCATGTCTGTTCCGTAAAGGATCCGTTCGCTGCCGACTCCTTCCACGAGCTTTTCGATGATTCCCCTGTCCCCCGGGATTGCTGTCAATTCCAGCCAGACATTGTTGTTGGATTCTTTCACGCACTGGATCGCATAATCCCATGCACCGTAGCAGCAGTGGGCAATAAAGAATTTGGCATTCGGATATTTCTGAATTGCTTTCAGCACTGCCGGGTCATTCCCCCAGGTATGCACCAGAACAGGAAGCCCCCGTTCATTGGCAAAGGAGAGCGCATAGTCATACCGGGGATCCATCATATCGCAGTTATGATATCCGGGCAGTAATTTCAGCCCGACGGCATAGGGCGCCCACTTGTCGAACTGTGCAATGTCTTCTTTGATATGATCTTCCCGCTGGGGAACGATCGAGAGATACATTCTGAGAGTATCGGGGAACTGTTTGCAGATTTCATAAACCCGAGCATTGCGAAATGTTCCCCACAGTGCTTCGTGGTGGGAGAAAACCAGGCGTTTTACGCCGATTCTTTTGACATGTGCCACCATTTCCGGAGCTTCGCAGATCTTGAAGTAGATCGCATAATGAGCGCCCATGTGACCGTGCATATCATAAATCGGGAAATCTGCTTTTCCGTCTTTCCAGAACTTTTCTGCAAGAGAACCCGGCTGATTCCAAATACATTCGCTCATAATTCTGCTCCTTTCAGGATCCGTTCCAGATTTTTTCCGGCGATTTTGGCAATAGATTCATCATCCAGACCGGAGTGTTTCAGCTGAAGCATGCCGTTCCCCTGATTACCGGTAGGGAAATTTGTTCCGTAAAGGATCCGTTCAGCTCCATACTTTTCTGCCAGTCCGCGGATTCCTTCCGGAACCCAGTAGCGGGCAATTTCAAAATAGAAGTTTTCGTATGTTTCGAGCAAAGGACGGATATTCCGGTCACTGCCCCATTTCCCCCAGTTCTCTGCATAAATAAATGTATTCTTCGGGAAAATTTCCAGAAAATCATAGAGTTTATCCCACTGTCCGGCAAAGGCATCCAGCAGCACGGGAACTTTCCGTTCTGCGGCGGCATCCATGATCTTTCCGATCACGATCCGGCGGGGTTGATAACGGTGTTCAAAGGGGGAAAGGGTGATTGCCCCGATCCGGTTTTCTTTCATCTGACGGAAAAATTCGTCCGGCTCCGGGATCTCGTCACAGGAATTCGGCAGAATACACCAGACACCGGTCAATCTCTGATCCGGATCTTCCTCTTTCAGCATTCTGGCAATTTCCTGATTGGTGGAAAGGGGTGCCTTGGGAATTCCGTTGTGACGGACAAGTGCCTTATCGACACCGTAGTAGTCCATGTCCGACAGCAATTCTTTCACACCGGGGTTTGCGTTCCCGAAGTCGCCGACCCGGCAGTTTGCATCGAAAAACATCAAGTCTTTCATAAAAATAACTCCTCTTTTCGCAGAGTATTTTCTGAAAAACTATTAAAGTTTTGCGGATAAAAACTCTGCAATTTTCTTTGTCTGGGAGTATTATACATTCAAAAATATAATTTGTAAATAGTTGAATCGTTAAAAAAATATTTATTTTTTGCTATTTTATACTGATTTCTTGCAAAACGAAAAAATAAAATTATAAATGAGGTAATTTCAAAAGTCCGGCAAAATTTGGCTGAAAAAAGATTGTTGATGAGTTGAAAATGGTAGTTTGAGCGTGGCTGCCATCCTCCTTCGCTGAAGCTATGGAGGACAAGCCGAAAACGCTCCATTTGCAGATCGCAACAAGAATTTTCTGCCATTTTTGAAGACTTTTGAAATTGCCTCAAAAATACATTTTTTTTCAAAAAAAGCCGAAAATACGGTTGAAAAATGAAATGTTCCATACTATAATACCGAAAATACTCAAAAACAGGAGTTTTACTTATGAAAACAAAAATGCCGAAAATCGGGATCCGTCCTACTATCGACGGACGTCGTAAAGGGGTTCGTGAATCCCTTGAAGAACAGACAATGAATATGGCGAAAGCCGCTGCTGCGCTGATTGAATCCAATCTCCGCTATCCCAATGGAGAAAAAGTCCAGTGTGTGATCGCTCCCTCCACCATCGGCGGAGTTGCTGAAGCTGCAGCTTGTGCTGAATTGTTCGCTTCCGAAAACGTTACCGCAACTCTGACCGTCACCCCCTGCTGGTGCTATGGTTCTGAAACCATGGATATGGATCCGTTCACCCAGAAAGCTGTCTGGGGATTCAACGGAACAGAACGCCCCGGTGCAGTTTATCTGGCAGCTGTTCTCGCAGCTCATGCCCAGAAAAGTCTCCCCGCATTCGGTATCTACGGCAGAGATGTTCAGGATGCTGCTGATACAGAGATCCCCGCAGACGTGAAAGAAAAGATCCTCCGCTTTGCCCGTGCCGCTGTCGCAGCCGGTATGATGCGCGGAAAATCCTACCTCTCCATCGGTTCCGTCGCTATGGGTATCGCAGGTTCCATCGTCAACCCTGCTTTCTTTGAAAAATATCTCAATATGCGTTGTGAATCTGTTGACATGGTCGAAATCATCCGCCGTGTGAACGAAGGAATCTACGACAAAGAAGAATATGCCAAGGCTCGTGAATGGGTCCGCAAGAACTGCAAGCAGTATGAAGATTTCTGCAACCTTCCGGAAAACCGTCTCACACCCGAACGCTATGAAGAGATCTGGGACTATGTCACTAAGATGTGCATGATCGCACGCGACCTCATGATCGGCAACCCGAAACTCGCTGAAATGGGCTTCGTGGAAGAATCCTGCGGACACAATGCCATCGCCGGCGGTTTTCAGGGACAGCGTCAGTGGACAGACCACATGCCCAACGGCGACTTCATGGAAACCATCCTCTGCTCCTCCTTCGACTGGAACGGGATCCGCGAAGCAATGGTTCTTGCAACCGAAAACGATGCCCTCAACGGCGTTGCAATGCTTTTCGGTCACCTGCTCACCGGCAGAGCTCAGGGCTTCTCCGATGTCCGTACCTTCTGGAGCCGGGAAGCTGTCAAACGCGTTACCGGTTACGATATGCCTGAACCGGGTCTCATCCACCTCATCAACTCCGGTGCAACCACCGCTGATGCTACCGGTCAGCAGAGCGATGCAGACGGCAAACCCGTCATGAAGCAGTTCTGGGATATCACCGAAGAAGAAGCTCAGAAGTGCCTGGATGCAGTCAGCTGGGTCCCCGCAAACCGTCAGTATTTCCGCGGCGGCGGCTACTCCAGCCGTTTCCTTACCCGCGGCGGTATGCCTGTCACCATGAGCCGTATCAACCTCGTGGAAGGTCTCGGTCCTGTCCTGCAGATCGCTGAAGGTTACACAGCAGAACTTCCGAAAGAAGTTCATGATAAACTTGATATGCGTACCGACCCGGGTTGGCCCACCACTTGGTTCGTCCCCCGTCTCACCGGCGAAGGATGCTTCAAGGATGTCTATACCGTTATGGCTAAATGGGGCGCAAACCACGGCGCATTCTCCTACGGTCACATCGGTGCCGACCTCATCACACTGGCATCTATGCTCCGTATCCCCGTCTGCATGCACAACGTCGACGAAAGCCAGATCTTCCGTCCGGCAGCATGGAATGCGTTCGGAATGGATGCGGAAGGCGCAGACTACCGCGCATGTGCCGCATATGGTCCGGTCTACGGAAAGAAATAATTCTTTTGCCCGTACAGAGCCTGTTTCCGTCTCCGGACGGAGCAGGCTTTTTTTAAGTTTCCCGACAGGCATTGGTATTTGGGGAAGCGGAAAAAACTTTTGAGGAAAGTCTTTTCCGCTTCCCCAAGCCCCATCACCTTTTTCAAACCTTTTTGCGGCATATCAATTTTTTGTGATCAAAAAATTAATATGCCATCTTAAACAGTTTGAAAAGAGAAAAGAGTGGTACGGGGAGAAAAGAGAAAAATTTTTCTCAAAATTTTTTCTTTTGTCTTTCCGATCACGAAGCAACCTCGATTGGGAATAGAAAAAGTGCTGTTTCCCATACAGGTTGGTAAATCCTTCTGCTATTTTTACTTTAAGATGGCATTTCGATTTTTACATCGTAAAAATCGGAATGCCGCAAAAAGGTTTGGAAAAAAGGGGTGGAGTTCCGTCTTCGCCTTTCAGGCTGCGCCGTGACAAGTTGAGGAGGGGAAAAAGGACCTTTCCTAAAAAGGGCTTTTTCCCCTCCTCAAGTAACAACCTTTATTGGGAACAGAGCTACGATAAAAAGGTGATTTATGACTCCCGCTCAATTTTCTGAATATTGCAAATTATCTCCGGAAGAATATAAAGCCCTGCTTGAAATTCTGAACGATCCGGAGCTGGTTGAATGGGCGCAACAGATTGCAAGTCAATGTTTTGCACCGGAAACGGCAGGAGCTGCGCCGGAGCTTCCGGAAGGGGAACGTTTGGCAAAAGCATGGTTCGCCGCCGCATTTTTCGGCGCAGAATCGGCAAAGGAACATTACCGGAAAAAAGGTTTGCCGATGGATGTCCTGTATGAGACCATGACAGATATCACCGCTTGGCTGAGAAACTCCAAACGGAATTATGGCATTATCGGTTTAACTCATGCCCGTTCATGGGAGGTTATGCTGTGGCACGGCGATGTCACCCGTCACGGCAGATTGGAATGTAATACAGAATCTTTCTATTCCGGTCCGGCGGTGACGGATGAAAACGGCGTTATTCTTGTTGAAAAAGGTGATCCGGTGATCCAGCTGCACATTCCGGAAGATGGTCCCATGGACCTGGAGTCCTGTGGAAGATCCATGAAGCGGATGAGTGAATTTTTTGCAAAATGCCGTCCGGATTATCATTGGAAAGGCTTCTACTGTGTCAGCTGGCTGTTCGATCCCCAGCTGCTCCCCATGTTCCCGGCTTATTCCAATGTCCTGAAATTTTATGCGATCGGGTATTCACATCCGGTTGATATCAAGGCAGATACAAAATTCCGTGTTTTCGGCTCTCTTGATCCTGATACCGTCGAAAATCCCACCTCTCTTCAGCAGAACGCTGCAGAATTTCTCCGTTCCGGCGGCGTGTTCAAAGAGGGCGGATTATTTATTCCCCGCAGCTCCGTTGAGATGGTTGATTATGATTTGGAAAGGCTGATTCAGGGGAGAAGATGATGGATCAATCAACAGATATCAGCGTTCAGACTTACGGCAGTTACAAACACCTCAAGGGGGAAACCGACAATATCAAGGTCTGTTTTGCCGACAGCAACCGTATGATCGCACAGACGGAAAGTGTTTATAAAAAACATACCCACGTTGTTTACGAAGCGATCATCATTGAAAAAGGAGTTTACCGCTGTTCGGTCAATGATACGCAACTGCTTCTGAATGAATGGGATATGATCGTGATCCAGCCCGGACAGAAGCATGAGGATTTTCTGCAGAAGGGAACCGCATGGTACACGTTCCACTTCTGGATCAATGCGGAAGATGATCAGACTTCCCTGATTTTTGAACGGAACACCCCGCCGCAGGATCAGATTCTGCATATTGAAGGCGAAAGCCGGGAATTTTTCGCTTCCATGATCAAACTTTTTGAATCGGAAGCAAAAATCAATGCAGAAGAGTGTTATCATATCCACAGTTCCATGTTCCGGGCTGTTTTTCATAAAATACTCTCTCTTTACCGGAAAGATCTTCTGTCAGAGCAATTTATAACCCAGAATGCCATGCGTCAGGAGGCGACAAAGATCCAGACGGTCTTTCACCGGAATCTTGCCAGACAGCCTTCGCTGCAGGAACTCTGCAAACAGACTGCCATGAGCCGGAGTTCCCTTTACCGGGCGTGTGAACTCTACTTCAACCGTTCCCCCCGCAAAGCGTTTCTCCAGTATAAAATGAATCATATTTATGAGTTTATCAAAGAAAATCCGGAGATCAGTGTCAAGGAATTGAGCCAAATCTTCGGTTTCAAAACACAATTTCACTTCTCCCGTCTCTTCACACAGGAGATGGGCTGTTATCCGAGTCTTGTCATCAATAACGGAAAATAACGATTCTTCCCTGTTGTTGCTTTTTTTTGAGTAAAACAGATATGCAATGGAATTTTTAATATATTGCAAAAATGCTTGTTTTGTGCTATAATTACAGCGGATTCCTCAAAAAATAAACAAGCAAACGAAAGGAAAATCGGACATGAATAAATCTGCAAAGAAATTCACGTTGATCGAACTTCTGGTAGTCATTGCAATCATCGCAATTCTGGCGGGTATGCTTTTGCCGGCACTGAATACAGCCAGAGAAAAAGGACGCGGTTCCAATTGTACCGGGAACATGAAACAGGTCATGCTGGGTTGTATTCTGTATTCAGAAGACTACGACAGTATGATGCCCGCCAGTAATGCATACAGCTGGAATCTCTGTAATTTTATAACGGGTTATCATTCCGGAAAGGGCGGTCAGATAGAGAAGGCGTATATTGCAGATGACAAAGTTTTTGACTGCCCGTCAGAAAGAACAAAAAATATGATTTGCGGTTCGTATCAAACCCGTGGAGATGCGGGGCAGCCAACGATGCCTGCGGCAAAATGCAAACTGAATAAAATGAATCCGCGTTTCGTTTATATTTCTGAAATTTCTCCTGCCGGGCTTAAGACAAGAAATACGCGTTGGTTTTATAACACAGCCAGTATAACCGGGGCAGGATACTGGGACATTTGCTTACGCCATACTCAAAAAGCAAATGTCGGCTATGTCGATGGCTCTGCCTCTCAGGTCTCTGAAATTGAATTTACCAAAACTCCCACGAATTTCAAACTGTTGATATCAGACCTCTGAAGAAAGGAAATTGTTTGACAATGAAGATTATGCGCCTTAATAATCCGATCCTGACCACAAACGATGATCTTGAATGGATGACGAGAACTGTTATGAATCCCGGAGTTGCCGTGTATGACGGAAAATACCGGATGGTATTCACCGCCGGGAACAAAGGCGGAAACTATTTTCTCGGTTATGCAGAAAGTTCTGATGGAGTGAATTTTACCATCAACGAAACTCCGTTTTTCTCTCCCGATCCCGATGAAAATGCCTTTGACCACGGAACTGTGGAAGATCCCCGGGTGACGGAACTCGATGGAAAGTTTTATATCACTTATGCCGCCCGCTATATGAGTATGCGGAACTGGGCGCGTGGCGAACGCCGCTTCGGTCCCGGCGGGGATAATGCCCCCAGTTGGGAACGGAACAACCGCCGCGTGGGGCTGGCTGTCACGGAAGATTGGAAAACCGTCAAACGGATGGGTGCGCTGTCCAGTCCTTTCTTCAACGATGCCAATGTGGTGCTGTTTCCGGAAAAAATCAACGGGAAATATGCCTATCTGCACCGTCCAAGTTCCTCTCCTGCGTGGGCATTGCCCATGTTCTACGAACCGGGCAGAACCTGGCTGCTCTATACTGATACTATCAATAAATGGTGCAGCGACAAGATCGAAATGCCGTGGAACATGGTCGATGGCGTGGATATCCCCGATGATTTCATGCTTTTCCAGCCGGAACAGGCCTGGGAAAAGATGAAAGTCGGTCCATCCGGTGTGCCGATCCCCACCGATGACGGCTGGCTTATGTTCTATCATGGCGTCGACCGTCCCGGAACATACCGGATCGGATTGATGCTTTTGGATCGGGAAAATCCCCGGAAAGTTCTCTGCCGCACTCCTGAACCGGTGATGGAACCGGAAGGCGAACTGGAACAGACCGGACCTTATCCGAAATGTATTTTCCCCTGTGCCAATATCGTTGCCGGAGATGAAATCAGACTTTTCTATGGAATTTGTGACAAGTGCATCGGTTCCGCCGTGACAACTCTTTCCGGCGCGCTGGAACATGTCAAAAAATTTCCCTGCAAAAATTAAGGAGTTATTCAGATGAAAAAAATCTTTCTTGCAATCCTTTTCGTTTGTACAGCCTTTCTGGTCAATGCCGGAATCAAGCTGGACCCGGCAAAAAGCTATACCGTTGTCTATCCGGTGAAACCAACTGTTCAGGAGCGGTACGCCGCACGTCTGCTTGCCGAATATTTGAGCAAAATGACAAAGACGACCATCTCCGCCAAGCGGGAAGACCGCGCCGATGGAAACCTGATCAGTGTCGGAAACACCGATCTTGCCAAAGAAGCAGGCTTTACCGGAAAGCTCCGTCTTCAGGGATATTCTGTTGATGTGAAAGGAAAAAATGTTTTCATCCGCGGCGGACATCCCGGACCGCTGAACGGAGTTATCAGCTTCATGCAGGAAGATCTCGGCTTCCGTTATTATGCAGAACCGCAGGGAGAGATCCCCGCCGGAAAAGATCCCGGACTTGTGGTGATCCCAGACTTGAGCAATAAGGCGCTGGAAGTGACTGCCCGCAGTTATACGCCGCCTTTTGAAGCCCGTGAACTGCTTTATAATTATGCTCACAAGAGCAATCCGGAAGCTCTGATGTTCCTCCGTCTCGCCCCGCTTTCCTATCTCTCCTACCTCCCCGAAGAGTCCGGCGGCGTGGAAAACTCCAACCTCTTTGTGCATACTTATTACGAACTGATCCCGGCAAAGAAATATTATGCAACCCACCCGGAATATTTCTCCCTGCTCAATGGAAAACGGGTCAAACAGACCGCACACATGGGTTCCGTCTGCTACACCCATCCGGAGATCCCGAAGCTCATGGCAGAACATGTCCGGAACCTGATCAGAAAGACACCCAACGCCCGCTATTTTTCCATCTCCTGCAACGATGGTTCCACCACTGCTTGCGAGTGTGAAAACTGCAAACCTCTGATCAAAAAGCACGGCCTTCCCGGTGTTCAGCTCATGATCGCAAACAAAGTCGCAGAGCTTCTGGTGAAAGACTATCCGGAGATCCGCCTGACAACCCTTGTTTACGGTCACGGCAAACTGCATACCGGCGGGATCACAGCCCACCCGAATGTGGTTCTCTTCCTTGCGCCCATCGGTTCCAGATATAACAATGTGATGATGCTTGTCCCGCTGCCGGATAATCCGCAGATCAACAAAAATATCGACGACTGTTTCAAGAGCTGCGACAATGTTTATTTCTGGGACTATCTGGAAACAGACGACATGCCGTATCCCTCTTTTGACCAGTTTGCAAAATCTGTCAAACTCCTTGCAGAAAAGGATATTACCGGATATTTTGCCGACTGCTCCAATGGCGGTAAATCTTTGACACCGCTGAAAAAATGGCTTTACAGTCAGCTTCTCTGGAACCCCGATCAGGATATTGAAAAACTGATTCCGGAATTTGTCAATGCATTCTATGGCAACGCTGCCCCGGAAATGTTGGAATATATCGCCTTGATCCGTAAGGCATGGAAACGGTTCGCTGCCGCCCGGAAGGCTGCCGGTGACGGTGTCTCCCTGATCTATTCCGCAGATGAAATCAGCAAGATGACAGCGATTTTTGAACGCGCTCTGAAGAAGACGGAAAAAGATCCTGTTCATTACGGCCGTATCGCCCGGGAATACATCCCGCTGCTCCGTCTCAAGCTCTCAGCCAATCCGACCGTGATCGGCATTGAGAATTACAAAACGCTGCTTGCAAAAGCCAAATCTCTTGCGAAATATGTTCCTGCCAGAGCCACGATGAAGCGCAGCAAGTGGATCGGAAAATGGGAAAAGAAACTTGCCTGGAGTTCCCGTGCAGCAGATCCGGCAGAATACTCCAGAAACACCGTAACGGTTTGGAAACCCCTTGCTGCCGGCGGACTTGCAGCTCATCTGGATGATAAAGCTGCAGCGAAAGGGAAAGCTGCCCGTCATATCGGGAAAAAACCGTGGGGGATCCAGTGGTATTACACGGAATTTATCGAGTATCTCACCCCGGGAAAAGTCTATGTGATCCGTTTGAGAGCCCGCGCTGAACAGAAAACTTTGCGTGAAAAAGGAAAAATGTTTGACATGCGTGCCCATCATCACGGCAATGAGAAATTGAACAGATCACAGCCGCTGCTTTTCGGTACCTTTGACAAAGCGAAAGATTCCACCGGAAAATACAGAACCTTTGTTCTGGGCAAACTGATCGTGAAGAATCCGCAATCCACCGGAATGTTCTGGATGAACTCTCTGGTCAACAGAGATGAAGGAGTCTGGTACGAACGGCTGGAACTGATTCCTCTGGATGAATATAAAGAGAAAGAACCTGTTCCTGACAAGTTGATCGTTCTCTGAGTTGGAGAACTCCCGCCGCAAAGTTTAACGCTTTGCGGCTTTTTTATTTTCTTAACAGAGATACAAAGCAATTCAGATATCAGAGTTGTTTTTTGCCGATTCGGCTTTCCTTGCAGAGACCGGTTTCTGCTTATAAATCACCTTGCATTTTTCCGGTAAACTTGTGTGTTCGATTTTTTTGATATCCCCGGGAACGATAACCGTTGTTATACCGGAACAATTGCGCAGTGTACTGCCGATACTGACTACACCATCCGGAATCGTGTATTCTCCGGAAAAATCCGGAGGAAACCAGATCAATGCTTTATTTTTCAAATCAATAACTTCTCCTGCATCTCCATTCATAAAAGTATTGTTGCCGGGAGCTATTATTATGGTCTTACATATGGGCAATGCATCCTTTTCAATAGATTTGACGGAGTTGGAAATCGTAAGCTTTTCCAGTTTGCTGCAATTCTTGAAAGCACCACTTTTTATCGTTGAAACCATTTTCGGGATGACCACTTCAACAACGTCCGGATCACAGGAAATCACAGCCCAGGAGAGCGGTTCTTCAGATTCTAAAGTCAAACCTTGTTTTTTTGCTTCTTCAATAACACTTTCACAAACGAGCTCAAAAAGTTCATTCCCCACAGCTGTAGTATCAATTTTGATCGGCTCTATAGTAACATCAGGTTTTTCAACGTAAACCCTGTGTCTGCCAATCAAAATGACACCGCCTTCATTACGATAGGCAGTGATAATAGAAATTACCGTAAAGGTGGTAAGAATCAGTCCCGAAGCAATTTTCGGACCGATCTTCTTCCAATCCTGGCTGGCACCTTTTCCAAAAAGCCTTACCCCGAAAAGCCCGGTTCTGGTACTGATTTTTTTCCCGCAATTCGGACAAATAATTTCCATATTTGCAATCAAATCTTCTGAAATGATTTCGCATCCGCAATGACGACATTTATAAATTTTATTACTCATAATTTTTTTGTTACTTGAAACCCTATTTTTTTCAATACCGTATACTCTAGCAGAAGAATATTACTTTTTCAAGCATATCCTTTCAAAAAAAAGTGCATTCTATAAGTAAAACGAGGAAAAAATGCTGAAATTTCATAAAAAAAACGATTTTTTTCAAAAATCAACTTGAAAAATTAAAAGAACATGTTATATTACTTTCTATCATGAACGCTCCGGCATAGCTCAGCGGTAGAGTAGGTGGCTGTTAACCACTTGGTCGCTGGTTCGAATCCAGCTGCCGGAGCCATTTTTTGCAGTACATGCTGACTGCCCGATGGTGTAACGGTAGCACAACTGATTCTGGTTCAGTTTGTCTAGGTTCAAATCCTGGTCGGGCAGCCATTTTTTTTGCCTTGATTTCAAGAAAAAACATGAAGCCTCGCTTATTACACCGCCAGTGGGGTGAATCTGCAAGGCTTCATACGGTTTTCTATATCATCAAGATTTCTTACTTCCCTGCCATCATGGCGTTGATATCACTTTGCGGGTCGGTGATCCCTTTGATATCAAAAGTTTCAACCAGGATTTTTGCAACATTGGGCGAGAGAAATGCCGGAAGGGTCGGTCCGAGACGGATATTTTTGAACCCGAGGTGCAGCAATGCCAGCAGAACTGCAACCGCTTTCTGCTCATACCACGAGATATCAAATGAAATCGGCAGATCGTTGATATCCTTTGCTCCGAAAATTTCTTTCAGTTTCAAGGCAATGACAGCCAGAGAGTAACAATCATTGCACTGTCCGGCATCAAGAACTCTTGGAATACCACCGATATCATCCGTGACCAGTTTGTTATAACGGTATTTTGCACATCCGGCAGTCAGGATCACTGTATCTTTGGGCAGATTTTCCGCCACATCGGAGTAATATTGCCGCTCTTTCTGTCTGCCGTCACAACCTGCCATTACCACAAAACGTTTGATGGCACCCGTCTTTACAGCTTCCACGACTTTATCGGCAAGTGCAAAGACTTGTGCATGGGCAAAACCTCCGGTGATCGTGCCGTCCTCCAGTTTTTCCGGAGACGGACAACTTTTTGCAAGTTCGATGAGCGCAGAAAAATCTTTCTGTTTGCCTGCTTCCCGGTCTGCAATGTGCGGCACTCCGGGATAACCTGCCGCCCCGGTCGTAAAAATACGGTTTTTGTAAGCATCCTGTACGGGCGTGATGCAGTTTGTTGTCATAAGGATCGGACCATGAAAGGAAGCGAATTCCCGGTTCTGCTGATGCCATGCGTTGCCGTAATTTCCATAAAGATGAGGATATTTTTTCAGTTCCGGATAGGAATGAGCCGGGAGCATTTCACAGTGGGTGTAAATATCGATTCCGGCATCTTTGGTCTGTTCCAGAAGTTCTTTGAGATCCAGCAGATCATGTCCGGAAATCAGAATTCCGGGACGATTGCCGACGCCTGTTCTGACCGTTGTTACTTGGGGATTTCCAAACGTATCTGTGTTGGCTTGATCCAGCAAAGCCATTGTCTTTACGGCGATTTCCCCGGCTTCCAGAATAACTGCAAGGAGTTTCCCGGGATCTTCTTCTGTTGCAGCGGTCTGCAACGCTTTGAAGCAAAAGGCGTAAATGGCATCATCTTCTTTTCCCAGAACAGCAGCGTGTTCAGTGTAAGCGGCAATACCTTTGAGGCCGTAAGTGAGCAATTCCCGCAGGGAACGGATATCCTCATTGTCACAGGCAAGCACTCCGGCGGGGAGTTGCTGCGGATTTTCTCCGGCAAGTTTTACGGCCTCATCCAGCTGCTTCTGAAGCACGGCATTGTCAAAATTTGCGTTGGTAATGGTCATGAAAAGAGACTTTACAATAAAACGTCCAAGTTCCCGGTCAACGTTCCGGGTCAGTGCGATCTGTTTGAGCTGACGGATGATTTCATCCATCAAATTGGCTGTTTCAGCCTTTTTACCGCACATTCCGGCAAAGGTGCAACCGGTGTTGCGGCATGCTTCCTGACATTGAAAACAAAACATTTTTCCTTCCATGATAAACCTCCGTTCTGTTTTACTTTTCCATCTTCCAAATACGATCCCATGCTTGGAACAATATTCTGCTTTGCTCCCGCAAATCAAAGGATTCCCCGCTGAACCCCCACTGTTTTATCAGCAGTCGCAGAGACCCGGCAGTCATGCGGAAAACCATTTCCGGTGCAATATCATTCCTGATTTCTCCTCTTTTCATGGCAACAGCCAGATTTTCCATGACCATACTCTGGTTTTTACGCATGATTTCCCTGATCACGCCGGAATATTCACTGTCATGAATGAAAAGTTCCTCAGAAAATATAATATTTGCCCAATGCGGTTCGCTGATGACCTGCTCGACCCGTTTTGCAAAAAAAGCCTTGAGCAGTTCCCAACCGGAATACTCCTCCTGCATAGACACCGGATCGATCTCAAATTGCACAATCAAAGCCCGGACAATTTCAGCTTTATTTTTGAAGTGACGGTAAAGAGCCGGTTCAGAAATCCCGATTTTTTCAGCCAAATTTTGCCGGACTTTTGAAATTACCTCTATTCAATTTTTTTTTCCACTTTTCCGGCTCCGGAAAAGAGTTACCACCATTTTCATACTCATTGAGGGATATTTTTCTGATTAAAAATCAGAACATTACAGTATATAGCAAAAAAAATAAAATTACAACCAATGAAAGATTTTTGCCGTTTTCGGCATTTTTCTTTCAAAACTTTCAATGATTTTTCATGTCTTCAGTTTGACAAATGAAAACATTACAGCAGATTGTGAAATGATGAAAGGAAATCTGTTATGGCAAATGATGCAACAAAAAATCTTTCGGAGCTTGCAGAAGTTTTCAAGGCGTTGGGACATCCTACACGCCTGTGGATCGTTCGCAATCTTGCAAAGGGGGAGATGTGCGTTTGCGATTTTGTGGAAGGAACAGGCGAAGAGTTTTCCTCCGTCAGTCAGCATCTGAATGGCCTCTTCGACGGTTTATGACAGAAGTCATAATAATTTCTCGCTCGAAATTTCCGGCAGTTGATAGATTTTCAATTTGAAATACTCACGATCTCTGAAACCGTAAGCCTGTTTT
>SUVT01000021.1 GCA_015061845.1 Lentisphaerota bacterium | reverse complement strand
TGTCTGAGCTGCATTCAAGGCAGGTTCATCAAATAGCGGGCAAGAGAACAAACGCGTTCGGAACGCATCGGGTTGCGCTTGTAAGCCATTGCACTGGAACCGACCTGAGATTTTTCAAACGGTTCCTCCATCTCTTTCAGGTTTGCAAGGAGACGGACATCGCCAGCCATTTTATAAGCGGACTGTCCGATTCCGGAAAGAACGGAAAGAACATAGTAGTCGATTTTTCTTGTATAGGTCTGACCGCTGACGCCGACAGTATGATCAAAGCCCATCTTTGCGGCAACCATTTTGTCAAGCTTGCGGATCTTGTCGTGATCTCCGGCAAAGAGTTCCATGAAACTTGCCTGGGTTCCGGTGGTTCCCTTCACACCGCGCATGGGGATGGATTCGATTTCACGTTCAACGCGTTCGATATCAAACAGGATATCCTGCAGATAAAGACAGAAACGTTTGCCGACAGTTGTGAGCTGTGCGGGCTGATAATGAGTGAATCCGAGAGTCGGAAGATCTTTATATTTCTTTGCATTTTCAGCGAGGATGGAAGCGACTTTCCAGAGTTTTCCGAGGATGATCTTCAATCCGTCGCGCATCTGAATGATCTCAGTGTTGTCAGTCACAAAGCAGCTGGTTGCACCGAGATGGATGATGGGTTTTGCTGCCGGGCACTGGTCGCCGAATACATGGATGTGACTCATCACGTCATGGCGGAGCTTTGCTTCTTCCTGTGCGACTGCGGCAAAGTCGATATCGTCAAGATGCGCCTTCATCTGATCGATCTGTTCCTGAGTAATGTTCAGTCCGAGTTCCTTTTCGGATTCTGCCAGAGCGACCCAGAGTCTGCGCCAGGTGGAATGTTTCCGCTGTGCTGACCAGTTGCTGCTCATTTCTTTACTGGCATAACGTCCGGTCAACGGGCTTTCGTAGCTGTTGTGATTCGCCATTTTATCTTCTCCAATCATGTTGATTATAATTCTGTTTCGTTATCCCGGTAATATATCACCACTTTTAGATTTCTTCAAGGGATTTTCCGGAATGTTTCAAGGTTTTCTCTACTTTATTCAGGGCTTTTTCCAAGATATTCCTGAACAGAACTGAAAACACCGGCATCCTGAATGATTTTCCGGTAACAATGAATACTGATTTTCCGGTCAGGATTTTCCAGCATATAGGGGGAAATCCCCTCATTCAAAAGTTTCCGAAGCATAGATAACGTTAATGTCTGATCCCGGTCAACATCATAAAAGAAATCTGTTACAGCTGTAGAGATTCCTTCCTTGATACGGGCAAAAGAGCCTGTTCCCAACCCCTCTTTCATCTGTGAAGAACCTTTTATCTTCTGATCAAAAATTCTGATCCCATTTACCCGGATCATTTCAAAATCCTGCATCCGGCGCAGACGTTCAATACGGTACAGACCATCTGCCATAAACAGATAATTCTTCTGGATTTCTGCTTTCTTACCATCCCAGAGTTTTACCGCCGATTGATCCTTTTGAAATGTCTGATCGTATAACTGAGCGCACTCCATAGACTTTGAAAGAAAATAAATATCCGCAGCATTGGAATTGAGAAGCAAAGAAGAATAACAGAACATCATTTCCAGAGTCTCTGCACATTTTTCATAATCCTGAATGCCAAGTTCATAGTCAAAGCACCAGACCAACGTCCGGAACAAATCACCCGGCACAGGATTCTCCAGGGGATCGGCAAAAAAAAGTGTTTTCTGCTGCAACCCATCCTGAAGACTTTTCCTGATCAGAACTTTATACTGCGCCGGGTTGAATGAAATCCCGGAAAGAACCTTCAATGTCTCCGGAGAAGCATACCAGAGACTGAACTCTCCGGGAATCATCCGGGGCGATGGCGGAGTGTCAAAAACGCCCTCTTTCTGAAGAAGCAGAAGTTCTTTCTGTAAAGGACGATGGGTCGTCCGGAACGTTTCCGGATAGATTCCGCCGGAAAGATCATTCAGTGTCGCCGGGCGTTTTACAACACAAAACACAACAATGCTGATCAGAAGCAGAATTGAAAATAAAATGATTTTGACTGTCCGGGACTGTTTATACCACTTAACGGAGCGTTCGTCCTGATATATCATTCTGTTCTCCGGTATTCTCAGAACGGATCACATCCACATCAATCACATCATCATCCTGCGACGGCTGCTGAGGAGCTGCCCCCTGCCAACGGAATGTTGCTGTTTTGACAAATCTTGTCCCCATCGGTCTTCGGAAAATAACTGATAATATTCCGAAAAACAGAATAAACGGAATCAAAATGATAAGGATAACAAGCACAAAGGGAAGAAGCAATAATCCCATAATCAATTTTTTCAAGCACATACGCAAACACCGACCTTAAAAACTGACGAAACCGTCATAAAAATATGTTTTTCCAGAGGGATCGACCCTCAGAGGAATATACTCTTTAGAATTGCCTTTGACAGAAACCGTGTTGCTTTCAATAAAAGCTGTACGCAGCGGGATAATTACCGCTTTGTCAGGCAAAAGAGCTCCATCATTAACCGCAGGAGTTAAATTTTTTGGCTTTTCCATCATCCCTTTTGCATTGAAGACAATCGCATTCCGGAAGACAACAGGATTATTATTTCCTGAGTAGATATCGGAAAGATTGCAGAAATAAACGGGAGAAACACCGCTGCCTTTCTCGCCAGTTGCGAAAAACTCCGGTTTTGTTGAGTCTGCCCCATTGGAACTGCCTATCGTACGGAACAAAGAATCAGCATTCTCTGGCGTATTGGAACCTTTTTCAGACAAATCTCCCGGCAAGGATGAGGTCATTTGCTCAGGCAAGCCGATTGCAACCCCTTTGGGCAGAAAATACCATTCACTGACCCAATCCTGAAATACCCAGCCGCCCCAGTTGCCATTATCTTTTGTCGGTTCCACATATTTCACCGTACAAAGACGGTATGCAGAACAGGCATAATTTTTTGAAAGAGTTGCACCGGAAGGAACCTCTGTCGTATAGAAAACGATTGCAACCGGGGTCTGTTTGGAAACAGCATAGGACTTGGCAGCCTTGATCCTGCCCATAAGCTCCCGACCCGCCTGAGTAGAAGCACTGCCGCGGATCATACTGGAAACTGCCGGAACTGCAATCGCCATCAGAATAGAGGCAATCACAATAACGGTCAATAATTCAACAAGGGAAAAACAATAGTGTCTCTTCATCGTCTTGCGCCCCTTCTGTTATTTCTTTCTTGTATTTTTCTATTGCGATCTTCTTTTTTCTGTTGCAGTTCTTTATCTTTGTTGAGCTTTCTGGTATAATTATACCGTTTTGCAAGTTCATCTTTCTTTTTCTTCCGAACTGCTGCATTTTTACGTTGGATCAAATTCAATTCCTTCCGGGGAATCTTCCATTTATCCCGGTCATCGAGCAACTTTTTAAGTTCTCCGACATACAGCATATAATTCTTGTAAAGCTTTTGGTACTCTGTTTCCCGGCCTCTCTCTACAGCCCGGATCATTTGATTCTGGGAATGTTCCAGTTTGATAAACAGATTCCCGATATTTTTGAACCACTGCAACTTATGTTCTGAAACCTCTTCCAGTTCCGGATCTGCGGTCAACTTTCTCAGACGAAATGCCAGCAGACGGATTTTATTCCGGCTGGGAACTTGAGAACTCCCCTTTCCCTTCCAGCCTTTAACACTTTTGGGAACTTTTGCTTCAACAACTTGAGTAATCAAATCATTCAATAGATCTTTCCAAGTGTTCTTGTTCATGGAAGGTGTTTTGTAATCATCCGCCTGCCCCGTCCGGAGTTGATATTCATAATAATCAAACTCTTCTTTTGTAAGCGGCTTCAATGTCTGAGCAGAAAGCCCAAACGCCATACCCAGCAGAGTTATTATAAAAAATCTCTTAATCAACATAATCCAACCTCTCAATATACCATTTTCCATTGGAGTTCTTCCGGAGCCATGCAATCACTTTCTGGGTGGAAAGAATCTTGTCATAACCGGGATAGAACTTCTTCAGGCGGGTGTCGCCGGCACTCAGATCACTGCCATCGGGATGAATGTTTGCTTGCGCTCCATTGAAATGCCAGAATGCAGGAGTTCCATTCTTGACATACCGGTAACCGAACCCGGCTTCGATCCATGCAGCTTCCTGGTCTGCATTGGAAGGCTTACCGGAGAAGCTTGGCTTCGTAAATGTACCATCCCGCAGCCAGTCCTTGTCAGGAACCTGCGCAACTGCATTGATCTGGATCCGCTGCGCAATCGCGGTCACCACCAGGAAGTCAGAGAACTTGTTCACCTTGGTCGTATCGGCTGTTGTCAACATGATGAAACGCCCGATCAATTCCTCTTTTTCAGCATCTGTTTTCGTACTGTAATTGCTGTCTATTGAGGGATCCAATGTCAAAACCTTGCGGAGTTCTGAATGAGCCGGACTGAGAATAGCGGCACGGCTTTTCAAAATATAATCCGGTTTGTCCACGACTGAAGCAAGCTCTTTTACGATCTTTTTTGCATATTCAAGATTATCACTCCAATTACTTGCAGCGGCGGGGATCGTAAACTTGTCGTTACTGAAATCGATCTTCCATCCAAGGTCAATATTGGAGAAAAATGCTCTGGCTGCCGGTAGGTTGCCATCATTGTCAGTAGATCCGCCCTGACGGGAAACTCTCTGCAAGTTTACCAAACCTCTGGTATGGATCTTGTTTTCATCAAGCACAGAATTATCATCTTCCCGCTGGACAACTTTCAGATAATCGAAGATATTGGCATCGCCTTTTTCATAATCTCCGATCTCTGTTGCACTATCATTGAACTGCTTGATATTCAGAGTCTGATAAGGAACGCCACGGTGAATAAAGCCGATTTCCCAGGGTGACTGGATCTTGGTCGTATCAGCTGCTTTACCACGGATGAATGATGTGGAAACCACTGCACCATATCCGGTCAGTGCATTGACATTGCTGTGATCCTGTTCTTTATCAACCAGAAACTCTTTTGTGGTAGAACCATCGATCTTTACTGTTAACTTATCATAAACCAGATCATTATTTTTTGTATAAGAGAGCAGTCCATCTGCTTTCAATTCGGCATAGTTATTGAGACCGATTTTTGCTGTCTCCGCAGCGGCATCGGTATTGGAATTGAATACAGACGGGGCTGATTTGACCCAATGTTCAGGGTTCAGATTTGCGGCAGAGTCGATTGCCCGATAACGGAGAACCACCACGCGTTCCTGATCTTTCTGCGCATTATTTTCATATCCGCCAGCCGTTGTAATATCCAACTTGAAAGGTTCCAGCGTGGTAAAATCCAAACGGTCGGAAATTTTCTGTCCAAGAATCGGCATTGCGGTCTCTGCTGATGTAATTTTTGCAAGGTCAATGGGAATTTCTGTTGACTTTCCATCAAGTTTTGCAGACATAAGAACAGAGATTTTATCCATCACGAACTGCTGGAGAGGCTCGGAGAAATTCACTTTTGCACATTCGGGATCACCATAAGAGCCATCCCCCTTGGGTGGTCTTACCATCTTGACGCGAATCTTTGCAGTATAAGACTTTGTAGATGTGATCGTACTTGCAAAAACAGGGAACACATTGGAATTTGCATTGTCGACATACTTGTTGTCAGCTGGATCGTTCACCGTAAACTTATAATTTTTGAACGCAGTTGCACCTGC
This sequence comes from Lentisphaerota bacterium, assembly GCA_015061845.1. Lineage (GTDB taxonomy): Bacteria > Verrucomicrobiota > Lentisphaeria > Victivallales > UBA1829 > SIG79. The sequence goes on along the minus strand of SUVT01000021.1, from coordinate 27,515 downwards.
AAGAAAATCTGTGTTCGTATATGTAACATCAGACATTGCAGTTGCAGCTGCTTTCCATGTCTTCAAAAGATTCATATCGAATGTCAGTGAACTTGTCTTGCTAAGCGATTTTGCATAAAGATCCGTCAATTCAAGATAGACATCTATTTCCGGAGTGATCTCTACGGTGAAGATTTTATAGAACTCAACATCCTTCTCATCACCTTCAATTTCATCGGTCACAAGCATATTGAGCTTGATTTTCAGCATAAGTTCATTCAAATACGGGGTCCGCATATTCGCTGTATATACAGCTTCATTGCTTGCGACATTCCATAATTTCATGCTGGTGTCGCCGGCGACACTATCAGGAATCGGTGCAAAATATGCAAGGAAGTTTGCTGCAATCTGCCGGGTTGCATCATCATCTTTCTTGAACCACGGAATGGCTACAGCCATATTGGCATTTTTCGTTCCGTTTTCATCATAAACCTTCATGTCATCTGTGGGGGTCTTCGCCATCAATTTATCAACAGATAACGCTTTCCACTCTTCCGGTGTACGGTTTATATTAAAACGATGATAATAGGTTTCTGCACCGGCACCGTTTTTATACAGATAACGGTCCGGATGTGCCGGAGATCTCGGAACACTGAACCATGCAGAAGTCAATTTGTCTCTCAGCCCGGCGTATGCAGGTTCTTTTTCCAACTTTGTTTTTGTATCAGCTGTAAAACGTTCAAACAGCGCCGACGGGGTGGAAATATCAGAAGGAACGCTGTTGTTTGCATTGTTTTCCCCGAGCTTATTGATATCTGCAGCGAGCAAACGTCCGGAGCTGCCGGAAACGCTGACATTTTCCAATGCCTTCAAGTCGACTTCATCCATGGTCATACCATAACGGTCAACCGGAGAAGTCGCTTCGGAACTATTTTTAGCTGTAATATACGGATCCAGCAAACCGACCGGCTGGTATGCCATATAAGCAAACCGACCGACGATTTCGTCTTTACCATCTTTATTCGGAGCAAGCACATACTGCCAGTACGGAGTGTTTGTGCCATTCTTTAAACGTTTTTCGACTTCCTCTTTCATCTCCCCTGCCCCGGGAACATCACCATGGAAGGTAATCATTTTCCAGAGATGGTCAAAATGATTGGCATTGTTGGGATCTCCACCCGAAACGATCTGATTCGTATCAACGATTGCCGGATTATTTTCAAGAAGTGCTATCACACGGTTGACTGCTGATTTTGCCATTATCTTTGCAGCTTCCTGTTCAGAACTTCCTCTGGAAATTACCTGATCGGAAAACGAAAGAGAAGCAAATGTCAAAGCAAGAACAACCATCAGCCCCAGAATTCCAAGAGCAAAGATCAACGCTACTCCACGCTGTTTTTTCTTATTGTTCTTTTTCAGGAATCTAAAAAATTTCATATCAACACCTCCTGATTATTGGTAATACTGACCGCGATTGATTTCAATGACCCGGGAATAAGTCCGGACCATTTTTTTCTTCTCACTGGAATCAGCCTCTTTATATGCAGCCCGCACTGTCGGATCATCATCAAGCAACTGCAATTCAACCTTGACATACGTTGGCAGCAATTTACAATTACCTGAGTCGACCCAGGTAATATTCCCTGTTCCGGAATCAAACTTCTTTACATACGGAGTTACCTTCAAAGACACGATATTATCATCAACTAATGTGGCGATCTGTCTCAAATCAGAGTGGACCGACATCAGTTTTGCATCCGGCTGCGCTGCAACATTATAATTGTAAAGAACAGAGGTATCTATAACTCCATCATACTTCATATTGGAAATCGTCAGATTTTTCAACGCATAAAGGGTAACACCATCCCGTTCCACTTCTTCCAGCCAGTAACCGGTCTGAACAAGAGAACTGTGGGATGCCTGAACAGATTTCTGACGGCTCGTAATAAACCAGATCGGCTTATCCGGTCCGGCAAGCTCAACGTCTGACTGATAATAACACCAGGAACTTTCCGGAGAAGCTTCCACATCATAATAAGCAGACTGCAAATCTGCCGCAATCATATTCATGATCATATTTGCGTTCTGAGCAGTCTGTGTCCGCTTGGATGTTGTCGTCCAAACATTCTGCAACGATCCGAAAATCTGCATAATGATCAGCATCAGAACGGAGAAGACAGACATGGCAACAAGAATTTCAACGATTGTGAACTTCTGTAATCTTTTCTTTTTCTGCACAGCCATTCTTCACCTCCCCTGATTATTGCTTGACCGGACGGACAACTTCATGCACAAATGTCCGTTCCTGACGATTATCGGCATTCGCAGGAGCTTCTGCAGGCCAACAGACTTTGATATAAAAGCGGTAACCGGATCTGACAACCGTTCCGGTTCCGATCCCCTTGATTCCATCCGGATTGGATACAGACGGTTCGTTATTGATTTTTTTCATCCAGACATAAACATTTGCCACGGGAACTTTATTCCCTTCAGAATCAGTTTTTACATAGGTCATCCATTTCGGCTTATCTTTGCTGCCGGACTCTACATTAAACTGGGAGAACAACAGCCCATCCAATATATTATTGAATGATGCACCTTCTGCGGGAACTTCCACAGAATTTTTATCGGGCGCAGCCGTTTCAAAGCGATTTTCAAGAGCTGTACACCAAGTGGTATCATCATTTGCCGGATCCAGAGGAGGATCTGCTTTCTTGAATTCTGATGTTTCCTTCGCACAATCCTGCACAACATTATCGATATACGTTATCATATTGGATGCTATTTCCGTAGCATCTGCATCCCCCTGAGAATCCTGATTTGCCCTCAATGCAGGCGGCAAAAGAGCCAACACAGCTGCCATACCTAAAGCGACCACTCCGATCGCAAGAACGATTTCTACCAAATTGAACTTGGAAAGATGTCTTTTTGTCTTCATTTCTCATCCTCCGTATTTTAACTTTTCATTCGATGTATAATATATCCCAATTTTAAAAAAAGCAACCTCTGCAAGTAAGAAAATATAAAAAAAATACGACAAAACAATCACTTTTTTTTAATTTTTCCCGTTTTTTCATAATTTTCACCTTGAATAAACATCATTTTGAGACTAGATTACGCTCATTCACACCCAATATAAAATGGAGAAAATCATGAAAACACTGGTATTTCAAGGAGACTCAATCACTGATTGCGGAAGAACCGGGATCGGCGATGGCAATAACATGGGCATGGGGTATCCCGCTTTTATCGCAGCTCAACTGCTGGGCGATCAGCCCGAAAAAGAGTGGAACATCATCAACCGCGGAATCAGCGGACACCGCGTTGTTGACCTTTACGCCCGTTGGAAAATGGATACTCTCAACCTCAAACCCGATATTCTCAGTATCCTCATCGGCGTAAATGACACCTGGCACGAATGCCGTCAGAACGGCGTGGATGTCCCCCGATATGACAAATTCTACCGGATGCTCATGGACTGGACTCTGGAAGTTCTGCCGGATGTTAAACTCGTTCTGATGGAACCCTTCGTTCTCCCCTTCGGTGCCGTAGAAGACTCCTGGCTCCCTGAAATGGATGCACGCAGAGCTGTCGTTAGAAAAATCGCAGAAGGTTATAAGACAGTTTTCGTCCCCCTGCAAAGTGTGTTCAATGATGCTCTGAAACGAGCTCCGCAGGAATACTGGCTCAAAGACGGAGTTCACCCCACCGCAGCCGGACACCGGCTCATTCAGAAAGCATGGCTGGAAGCAGCAAAAGAGTTCATCAACTGATTCAAAAAGGAATATTTTTATGAAGACATTATTGTTTCAAGGCGATTCCATTACAGATTGCGGCAGGATCACCAGCGGCGGTGCAGGTTATCCGAAAGATCTCTGGGGACCCGGTTATGCCGGAAATATCGCAACTCAGCTCATGGGCGATCAGCCCGGAAAATGGCAGATCATCAACCGCGGCATCAGCGGAAACAGGATCGTCGATCTTTATGCCAGATGGAGAATAGATGCTCTCAATTTCAGCCCGGATATCATCAGTATTCTGATCGGGGTCAACGACACCGGACACGAAATCTGCAGTCAGAACGGCGTGGATGTTCCCCGCTACGATAAATTCTACCGGATGCTCCTTGATTGGACTCTGGAAACAAAAGCTGATACAAAATTCATCCTTATGGAACCCTTTGTGTTCCCCATGGGAAATGTCAACGAAGAATGGATCCGGGACGTCAACCTGCGCCGGGAAGCAGTTCAGAAAATCGCAGAAGACTACAAGCAGATCTTTGTTCCGCTGCAGAATGTTTTCGATGCGGCTCTCAAGGATGTTCCTCAGGATTACTGGATCGCTGACGGGATCCATCCCACCCCTGCCGGACACCGGCTCATTCAGAAAGAATGGATGAAAGCGGCAGCAGATTTGATCAAATAAGAAACGCTGTCATAACGAAAAACTCTTTTCCTGCAGCTTGTATGGAAAAGAGTTTTTTTATTGTCCGGATGAACTCAGACCGGAGAGAAGATTTTGTACAGCTTCCTGGTTCAGAGACTCCCGGATCGGATCAAGGATTTGTCCAAGATCGCCCTCCATAAGCCCGGGCAGATCAAACGCAGAAATTCCATACCGGTGATCGGTCACCCGGCTCTGTGGAAAATTATAGGTTCGGATCCGTTCACTTCTGTCACCGGTTCCAACTTGGGCACGTTTGTCAGAGGCATGTTTTTCAGCCTCTTCACGCATGGTGATTTCCAGCAGTTTTGCCTTCAAAATACGCATACAGATCTCTTTGTTGCGCAACTGGGAACGTTCCTGCTGGCTTGCCACTGTGATACCTGTCGGTTTATGTACGATTCTGACGGCAGAGTCTGTTCTGTTCACATGCTGTCCCCCTGCCCCGGAGGCACGGAATGTAGAAATATCCAAATCTTCCTGACGGAGTTCGATACTGTCGACTTCTTCCGCTTCGGGTAATACGGAAACAGTGATCGTTGAGGTGTGGATCCGTCCGCCGGATTCTGTTGTCGGAACACGCTGAACACGATGTACGCCGCTCTCAAATTTCATGTAAGAATAGACATCTTCGCCATCCAGAGAGAAAACAGCTTCCTTGATCCCGCCCAAATCCGTTTCTGTAGAGTCCAGAACTTCATGCTTCCAGCCTTTCTGTTCCGCAAATTTCAGATAGGCACGGAACAATTCTCCGGCGAACAAAGCGGCTTCATCACCGCCTGCTGCAGGCCTGATCTCAACGATCGTATTCCGGTCATCTTTCGGCATGGGGGGGACAAGAGAACTCATCAACTGATTCTCAAGGTCAACGGATTTTTTCTGACATTCAGCCAGATCATTTTCGATCAGGGACCGGAACTCCGGATCTGTTTCGGATTCAAGGAGTTCTGTATTGGAATCAATATCCCGGAGCGCAGAACTCCATGCAGTAAAAAGCTCAAGGATATTGGAGATTCGCCGCCGTTCGGAAGTCAATTTTTTACATTCAGACGGTCTTGCATAAATATCAGGAGATGCCAACTCTTTTTCCAGTTCAGCGAACCGGACTTTCATCAAGTCGATGTGTTGAGAAATATCACCGGGAGTCATAAACATTTCCTGTCAAAAAAAAAAGCTGCCGCCTTAACACCAATGCATGGGGGGTACGCACATTTATTAAGACGACAGCAAAAGGCAAACTTACTTGGTAAGAGAAGTTTTTCCGTAGCGTTTGTTGAACTTGTCAACGCGACCGGCAACGTCAACGAATTTCTTCTTACCGGTGAAGAACGGGTGGCAATCGGCGCAGATACCGACGCGCTGTTCTTTTCTTGTGGAATAAATATCCCAAACCTTGCCGCAAGCGCAGATCACTTTGGCAGGACCGAAATTCGGATGAATATCTTCTTTCATGTTCTGAAACCTTACTTAAGTTGTAGTTAGTTATGTGAGAAGGTTTTACCCAACTCCGTTTGTTTCACTTTCAAATAATATACACGGCATTTTTCAAATTGCAAACAACTTTTGAAAAAATCGGGATTTTTCAGCAGTCTGTTATTCCTGCGGGAAATCCTCATCTTCCAACTCAAGTTTGTCTGCTCTTCCGAAGAACAAATCCAAAGCTTTGTATGCTGCATCAGCCGGAAACCCTTTTGATGCCAAAACCCGGAGAGCTTTGTTCTTCCGCTTGAGTATATTATCTTCCCGTTCCAAGGTCAATCTTTTACGCTTTAACACGTTGAGAGCGACCTCTGTTTCGCTTCTTTCCGATGCTTCTTCATCCCGCTGGAAGGCATTTTCCACATCATCTTTCTTGAAACCGCGCAACCGCAATTTCATCCGGATTTTTCTGGAGCCATCTCCACGGTTCCGCATGGATCTTACATAAGATTCTGCGGTCTCCGGATCATTCACAAACCCAAGCCGTTCACATTCAAGAACTGTCTGTTCTGCAACTTCCCAGGTCAACTCTTTATCATGCAGCTTTTTTTTGAGTTCTGTCCGGCTCAAAGGTCTGACAGATAACATCATAGCCGCGAGTTCCAACGGGGAACGCTTTACTTTGGCTCTTTTTGACTTCTTCGGTTCGGCATCGTTCATAGCGAAACGGATCCGGATCATTCCGGAAAAGACCCCGCAGCAGATCTGCGGCGGGATCCCTTCTGTTCCAAAGCGGAAAATTACCGTGCGTAGTATTCGACCACGCGCATGGTTTCGACTTTGGCGGGAATTTCGTCAATCATGGGTTCGCGGAGGATTGTAACCTTCATTTCATCCTTGTTGGATTCAAAGTAGGCGGGAACCACGAAATCAACAGCCTTGATTGCTTCAGCGATCTTAGCGGATTTTTCAACGTTCACAGAGAGAACCTGACCGGGCTTCAGCTGATAGGAAGGACGGTCGACGATCTTTCCGTCAACGAGGATATGACGATGGGCAACATACTGTTTTGCTGCAAAAATTGTGGGAGCAAATCCAGCATGGTAAACAGCGGAGACGAGGCGGAGCTCGATGAGCTGCATAAGAACTTCGTTTGTCTGTCCCGGGCGGCGTTTTGCTTCAAGGAAGATGTTGCGGAGCTGTTTTTCAGTAAGGCAGTAGTGAGCTTTCAGCTTCTGCTTTTCCTGCATCATGACGCCATAGGTGGAAAGTTTTTTCTTCTTGGCGTTCTTTCCCTGCTGACCTGCAGCATAGGGTCTCTTGGCACTCGGGCACTTTGCCGCACCCCAGATGCAATATCCGAGCCGACGGCACATTTTGTGTTTAGCCTGAACTTGTTTCATCCCGATTCCTTTCTTCTTGAAAAGGTTCTGTTTCTTTGTCCGGAGGTGTCAAGCAAAGACAGGGACCTCCCAGACAATCTTCCTGCCGAATTGCAGAAATATTCAAGTAATATATCACACCAAAATCATTTTACAAGCAGATTTATTGTGATTTTTCAGCATTTTATGAGAAAAATTCATCTTTTTTGGCATCCGCAGAACACTGCAAGACAATCTTTTGCAGCTTTTACATTGTGAACACGAATGATCGAGTAACCGGAAAGATACGATGCAATCACAGCCCCGCACGTCCCGAAATCCCGCAAACCAGGCTCTTTTTCACCGGTCAAATCTCCGATAAAACGCTTCCGGGATGGTCCGGACAATAAGGGATAACCAAGTTCAAGCAACAACTCTGTATCACGGATCAGTTCAAGATTCTGGCCCGTGTTTTTACTGAACCCAAGTCCGGGATCAAGGATAATCGAATTTTTCTGAACACCATGAGATACAGCAACTTTCACAGATTGCTCCAATTCATCGCAAACAATTTTCACCAAACCGGCAGGATAGGACAAATATTCGGGAGAATTCATTGTTTCAGGAGTTCCCCGGGAATGATTCAGGATCAAACCGGCAGAAAAAACTCCAACGACATCCGCAATTTCCGGGTCAAAATTAAGACAGCTGACATCATTGATAATATCAGCTCCGGCTTCCAGCGCATGTCTGGCGACAATTGATTTCCGGGTATCGATACTGATCAAAATTTCCGGATTCAATTTTTTTATCTTCTGAACAGCAGGAAGAACGCGCTCAAGCTCTTCTTCCGGAGGCACACATTCTGCACCCGGACGGGTGGATTCCCCGCCGATATCGATGATATCCGGAGCTGCTGCCAACAAGGATTCTATTTTTGAATCATCTCCGGAACCTCCATCACTGAAAGAGTCCGGAGTTACATTCAAAATCCCCATTATTGCCGGTTTTCCGGCAGAAAAATCGAACTTACGTCCCCTGCAGAAAAACATAGCACGATCAGATCAGAAACCAAGCTTTTCGGTATAACGTTCGTAGGCTTCTTCGTCCATCAGATCATCCAACTCAGCAAGGTCAATATTTTCGAGTTTACAGAGCCAGCCTTTTTTATCTTCGCAATGCTCATTCAGGATAGTCGGATCATCATCAAGATTGTGATTCACAGCAATAATCGTTCCACTGATCGGGGAATAGACATCTTCAGACTCTGTAATGGATTCGATCACACCAATATCATCACCGACGATCACGTCAGTTCCTTCTTTCGGCAACTCCACATAAGAGATATCTCCAAGCTTATCGACAATATAACGGGAGACCCCTACATAAGCATCATCGCCATCGATTTGAACCCATTCATGTTCAGAAGAATAATATTTCATTTTCAGCCCTCCACAACAATTTAAATAAGAGACCTTTTTTCAACTCTATTCTAACGTTCACGAAATAGAGTACACTCTGCAGTGTTTTACTACCGACAATAAAAGCACATATTTGTGTATATGTCAAGTCGACTTTTAATTTTTTTTGTATTTTTTTTCTTTTTTCTTTCCGGATATTCTTTGTATCAACTCTTTTTCACCAGCCGTTCACTGCTCTTCAAAGAGCTGCCTGTATCATAAGAAACAACCATATTTTCAACCCCCACATCAACACCAAACGATATTAAACGATAGTAAATGACAACAAACAACACATATCAATACAAATAAAAAGATTATTGATTTTGCCAAACATTTTTCTTTTCTGCAGGAAAACGGTTTGATTCAACAGGTCCCCAGGTGTTTTGGGGATAAATGTACAGAGGAGTTTCCGGATGGTCGTTCCAATGTGTTAAAACAGGCGACAACAACTTCCATGCTTCCAAAATCGTATCACTGCGGATAAATAATGTCTGATCTCCCAGCATACAATCCAGCAGTAAACGCTCATAAGAATCAGGAATTGTCTCCCCTGGGGCAAGGATAGAGGCATATTTGAAGTCCATGTTCAAAGAGCCGATACAGAGTTTCGGACCGGGCTGTTTTGCCTGAATTGTCAACGAAATTCCTTCTTCCGGTTGAACATTCAAAGTCAGAATATTGGGAGCAAGATCTGATTCTCTTACAGGATAAAAGACAGAACGATCGATTTGTTTGAAATAAATGGAAATAGAACTTTGTTTTTTCGTCAGTTTTTTACCGCTTCTCAAGTAGAAAGGAACACCATTCCAGCGTTCATTATCCACAAAAATCTTCATGGCTGTATAAGTTTCTGTTCTGGAATCAGCCTGAACACCGGGTTCATTCCGGTAATATTCATATTGTCCGCGGATAACATCATCCATCCGGATCGGGCGGATCGATTTCAGCAATTTCAATTTTTCGTTACGGATGGATTCAGCATCAGATCCGGCGGGCTTTTCCATTGCAACGAGCGCCAGCATTTCAAACAGATGATTCTGGAACATATCACGCAGCAATCCGGATTTATCAAAGTACCCTGCCCGATGTTCCACACCAACGGATTCTGCAACGGTAATTTGCACAGAATCAATATATTTTGAATTCCAGACAGGTTCAAAGATCAGATTTGCGAACCGGAATATCATGATATTCTGAACGGTTTCTTTCCCCAGATAATGATCGATGCGATAAATTTGATGTTCCTGTAAATATTTATGAAGTGATCGATCCAGTTTCAAAGCAGATTCATAATCATGACCGAAAGGTTTTTCCAGAATCACACGCCGCCACGGGGTTCCATCGCTTCGTTCCTGCAGCATCCCATGAACAGACAGCAAATGAATCACAGGTGTACAAAGTACCGGAGGAACTGCCAGATAATAGATTCTGCCGGAATGATCCGGATTCAGATTTTGTTCCAGACTCTTCAAGCGGAGTTCTAAAGAGTGATAAAATTCCGGAGCATTATAATCTCCGGCATGGTAATAGACTCTTTCTAAAAAGGTATTGATCTCTCCCGCCTCGGATTCCGGAAGACCGGAGAACCATTTTTTCCGCAGATAATCCCGATATTCTGTATCGGTCATATTGGTTCTTGCGCAACCGATGATCCGGGAGCGTTCATGCAGGAGCTGTCTTTTAGCCAGATGGTAGAGGGAAGGCAAAAGTTTTCTTCCGGTCAAATCACCGGAAGCCCCGAAAATGACAATTGTACTTGGCAATGCATTGACTTCCAGACAGAAGCCACCGCGCCATTTATATTGATTTTCGCTCATTTGCCCATGCTCCTCATTGGATTTCAACTCCCCGGAATTGAAGAAATTGGAACAGTCTTACATCAAAGACTTAACGATCATATAGACAGATGCAACAGCGGAAAGGATCAAAATAACCCAGTTAAAAAGTTTTTTCGGCATCTTATTCAGCATGACAATACCGAGGACAGCCCCAATCAACAGGAACGGAATCATTGCAAGGTCGGCTTTCACTGATGCCATTGTAATTCGTCCTTCCAAAGCAAAAATCGGAAGTTTGATCCAGTTCAGAATCATGAAATACCACGCTGCTGTTCCCATGTATTCCATTTTCGGCATACGCATTGCAAGCAGATAAAGAGCCATGATCGGTCCGGCTGCGTTGGCAATCTGAGTTGAGAACCCGGCAAGGAGTCCGGTACAGACCGCAAAACTCCAGTGAGAGGGGATCTTTTCTGAATCGTTCCACCAGATTTCCCGAACAACACTGATTCCGCTGAGAATGAGAATCACAATTCCCATCAACAGAGTCATTGCGGTCGGCGGAAGTTTATGGATCACGCAGGAGCCGATCGCAATACCGCATAAAGCTGCAGGCAGGAGCTTGAGGATAATTTTCCAGTTTGCGGTTTTATGGTAATAAGCCACAGCCGCCAAGTCAGCCATACAAAGCATCATCAGCTGCAATCCGGTGGAAATTCCGGGTTCAAATGTGAAAACCAGCATAATAACCGGGATCAGCCCCAAGCCGGGGATCCCGGTTTTATTGATCCCGATCAGAATAGCAGCTATGATCAGAATAATGATCTGTGCTGTTGTAAAATCGCCGAAAATAAATTCCATTGTTCAGAACCTCAGTATCTGTAAGTATCCGGTTTGAAAGGTCCTTTTCTGGGAACGCCGATATAATCAGCCTGTTCCTGGGAAAGTTCGGTCAATTTTGCTCCAAGTTTGCTCAAGTGAAGCCGTGCAACTTCTTCATCCAATTCTTTGGGCAGAGTATAGACCGCTGTTTTCAGTTTTTCTTTTGCGATTTTGATCTGGGCAAGAGTCTGGTTGGAGAAAGAACAGCTCATCACGAAATTGGGATGACCGGTTGCACAACCGAGGTTGACCAGACGGCCTTCTGCCAGCAGATAAATGCTGTGACCATCGGGGAAAGTATAGCGGTGAACAGGACATTCGCTTCCTTTGATCTCAAGGACTTTGATTCCTTTGACAGCTTTGAGATTTGCGACTTCGATTTCATTGTCAAAGTGACCGATGTTGCAGACGATTGCCTGATCTTTCATCTTTGCCATGTGTTCTGCAGTAATGATATGGCAATTTCCGGTACAGGTCACAAAAAGGTCGGCTGTTTTCAGACAATCTTCCACGGGAGCGACTTTGTAGCCAGCCATACAAGCCTGAAGGGCACAAATGGGGTCGATTTCAGTCACGGTCACGCGGGCATGTTCATTTGCCAGAGCTTCTGCGCAGCCTTTTCCAACATCGCCGAAACCGCAGACGACAGCTTCTTTTCCCGCAAGCATCACATCAAGAGCGCGCTTGATCCCGTCGGTCAGAGAGTGACGGCAGCCGTAAATGTTATCGAATTTGGATTTTGTTACGGAGTCATTGACGTTGATAGCCGGAAAAAGGAGTTCGCCTTTCTCCTCCATCTGGATCAGGCGGTGTACGCCTGTTGTGGTTTCTTCGGAAACACCGCGAATTTTCTTTGCAACGTTATGCCAGTGTTTGGGATCTTCTTTCCGGACTTTTTTCAGGAGGTTGAGGATAACTTTTTCCTCTTCAGATCCGGGTTTTCTGTTCAGGAATTTGGGATCATCTTCCCCACGGACCCCCCAGTGGATCAGCAGAGTGGCATCTCCGCCATCATCCACGATCTGATCCGGACCGGAACCATCGGGCCATGTCATTGCACGATAGGTGCAATCCCAATACTCTTCCAGAGTTTCCCCTTTCCATGCGAAAACGGGAACGCCATCTTTTGCAATCGCAGCGGCGGCATGATCCTGAGTAGAGAAGATATTACAGGAAGCCCAGCGAACATCTGCGCCGAGGGCTGTGAGAGTTTCGATCAGGGCAGCAGTCTGGATCGTCATGTGAAGAGACCCCATGATTTTTACGCCCTTCAGCGGCTTCTTCTTGCCGTATTGTTCGCGGACAGCCATGAGACCGGGCATTTCCTTTTCAGCAATATCCAGTTCTTTCCGTCCAAAATCTGCAAGTCCGATATCACGGATCTTGTAGTCTTCAAATTTCTTCTTCGCCATGATCACGTTCCTTTATTTCAAATTAAATTTTTTGATAATTCTCTGCCATCCCTCTTCGGGGATCACCCCGCCGAGGACACTGACAACTTCAGCACCGAGTGCGGCACCAAGTTTTCCACATTCTTCCAAAGATCTTCCGGTCAGGTGTCCATAAAGGAAACCAGCCTGCCAGAGATCCCCTGCCCCGGTTGTATCCACGGCATTAACCAACTCAGCTTCAACAGAGACTGTTTCTCCGTTTCTGCGGAGCAAAGCACCTTTTTTACCAAGTTTTACAACGGCAGTGCTGCAATAGCCGGAAAGGACATCCAGAGCGTATTCAGGAGTAAACTTATCTCTGCCCACAAATTCAGCAGCCTCTTCTTCGTTTGCAAAAATGATAGAGACATCTTTCAGAAGAGTTTCGATCCGGCTGCGGAACGTTTTAACGATCTCATAAGAAGAAAAATCAAAACTGACAGGGATATTCCGTTTTTTTGCTTCAGCAAGAAGCCGTTCAAACATTCCGGGACTGTAAAGCTGATATCCTTCCAGATGGATCAAATCGATTCCATCAAGGTCTTCCGGACGGAAGTCTGCTTCTGTTATTTCAGAGGCTGCACCAAGATATGTCCTCATCGTACGTTCAGAGTCGGGAGTTACCAGACAGATGCAGCAGCCCGTGCGGGTCGTTTCAGAAAATTTGAAAGCAGAAACATCGCCGCCAAGTTTTGCAAAGCGGTCCCGGTAAAGATCCCCTTGTTCATCTCTGCCGACTTTCCCCATCATCCGCCCGCCGATTCCGAGACGAAGCAATCCTGCAAGAGTGTTTCCGGCAGAACCGCCGGGTGCAACGGTACATTCGGGAAGAAGCGACAGCATTTTACTGCATGCCGCCTCATTGATCAGAACCATACCGCCTTTTCCGCCGCCGGAATGTTCTGTCACAAACGCATCATCTGTGCGGACCAGCAAATCAAGGATCGCGGTCCCGAACCCGAGGACTGTAGGGACTTGACTCATTTGTACTGTTCAGCCTCTTTCCGGAGGACATCGACTTTGTCGAGTTCTTCCCAGGGCACACCGGTTCTTCCGAAGTGGCCATAGGTGCAATACTTCCGGTAGCTCCAGTTGTTTTTACCGGGGTGTTTCAGCTGAAGAGCTTCGAGAATTCCGGCAGGTGTCAGATCAAAGACTGTCCGGACGATCTTTTCATACGCATCAGCCGGAAGTTTTCCGGTGTCATAGGTATCAACGTTAATGGAAACGGGCTGTGCAACACCGATGGCATAAGCGACCTGAACTTCGCACTTTTCCGCAAGACCGGCAGCAACGATATTTTTTGCAATGTAACGGCACATATAAGCTGCGGAGCGGTCGACTTTGGAGGGATCTTTTCCGGAGAAAGCACCGCCGCCATGAGAACCGACGCCGCCGTAAGTATCAACGATGATCTTACGTCCGGTCAAACCTGTATCTCCTGCAGGACCGCCGAGGACGAAACGTCCGGTGGGGTTGATATGCCATTCGATTCCGCAATTCAGGAACTGTGCAGGGATAACTTTTTTGACGACCTCTTTCACCAGAGATACCAACTGTTCACGTTCCATATCGGGGGTGTGCTGATGAGAAACGACAACAGCTTTCACGCAAACAGGTTTTCCATTTTTGTAAAGCATGGAAACCTGAGACTTGGAGTCAGGACGGAGGAAGGGGTACTTTTCAGGCTGTGTTTTGCGGAGAATTGCCAATTCTTCCACGATGCGGTGAGCATAGTGAATTGTTGCTGGCATGTAAGATTCGGTTTCATTACAGGCATAACCGAACATCATGCCCTGGTCTCCGGCGCCCTGTTCCTTGTGCAAACCTTCGCCAACAGTCACGCCCTGGGAAATATCAGGGGACTGCTTGTGGATAAAAACTTTCACATCGCAGGTATCAGCATTGAAGCCAAGATCATCAGAATTATAACCGATTTCACGGATCACGTTTCTTGCAATACCTTCCCAATCGACTTTTGCATTGGTTGTGATTTCTCCGGATAAAACAACCAGATCTGTTGTACAAAGAGTTTCACAAGCCACGCGGCTTTCGGGATCCTGTTCCAGGCACGCGTCCAGAATTGCATCGGAAATCTGGTCTGAAACTTTATCAGGATGTCCTTCAGAAACAGATTCTGAAGTGAAGATATGTTCAGTGCGGATCTTGCTCATTTTTCACTATTCTCCATTCGTTATTTTTTGTTTTTCCACAATTACATCATAGTAATATACACCCATACAGAAATACTTCAAATTTTTTTAGGAAAAAATATCAAAAAACTCCAGCTTATCCGGTAAAAAAATATGCAGCAGAAAAATTTCCTGCATATTATTCACGAAAAATAATTTTTCAACTGAGTTCAGAAGCAATATATTCTTTCATTGCCGCAACGGAACGGAAGACCAGACCGGGATTATTCTTTTCCAACTCTTCAACTCTTGCGGAAGAAGCCCATGCAGCGGCAAGACAGGTAACTCCGGCAGCTTTACAGGCAGCAACGTCAGAAAGAGCATCTCCGACATAAAGAATCTCGTCTTTTTGAAGTCCGGTATCTTTCAGCAGATTCAAAATATGACCGCATTTGTCATTCTTATCCGGAGAACCGTATTGGAATCTGGAAAAATAATGCCCCATATTCAAAAATTCCATAGAAATCTTGCATGATTTTTCCGCTCTTCCGGTAAGAACAGTCAGCTCAACACCCTTTTCTTTCAGGAACGCAAGCAACGGGAGGATTCCGGGATAGGGTTCCGGGCATTTTACCGGATGGAGTTCACGGTGAAACCGGAAAAAATCTTCTTCTGCTGCCGGATTTATTTCTCCCAGAAAGGTTCGGATAATACCGATTTCATTCATCCCGAAATGCTGATAGATCGTCTCACGATCAGGAGCTTTCTCACCAAGATATTTTTCAAAAACGTATTCAAACGAAGATATACAGAACTCCACACTGTCGGCAAGCGTTCCGTCAAAATCAAACGCAATAAGTTTCAGCATTTGAAGACCTTTTTACATAGAAAACTGCCGGAGAAATTAAAATTCCGTCCGGCAGAGTATTACTTTGAATGCAACTGGAAATTATTTTGCACCGTACTGTTCGTAGTAGGCATTGATTGCTGCCATGAGAGTATCATCAATAATAACTTTTCCTTTGTAGGGACGGTTATAGAGATGCTCGATAACTTCTTTCATGGTAACGATCGCACATGTTTTCAGTCCGTATTTTTCGGAAATTTCGTTCAATGCGCTCTTTTCGCCCTGTCCGCGTTCCATACGGTCCACGCTGACGACCAGACCGAGGATATTCACATTTCCCTGAGCCTGCAGGATCGGGAGAGTTTCACCGATGGATGTTCCGGCTGTTGTAACGTCTTCGATGATCACGACTTTATCACCATCTCCGACAGGTCCGCCGAGAAGAATACCTTTATCACCGTGGTCTTTCACTTCTTTTCTGTTGGAGCAGTAGCGGATATCTGCACCGTATTTTTCAGAAAGAGCCATACTTGCAGTTACAGAAAGGGGAATTCCTTTGTAAGCAGGACCGAACAGGACATCGAACTCCACGCCGAAAGTTTCTTTGATTGCCTGAGCATAATATTCCCCGAGTCTGCGCAGCTGTGCTCCGGTGCGATAGAAACCGGTGTTCACAAAAAACGGAGTTTTTCTTCCGCTCTTGGTCACGAAATCGCCGAATTTCAAAACCTGACAATCGATCATGAATTCAATAAAGTCTTTTTTGTACTGTTCCATAATATTTCCCTTTCGTTGTATTTGTTTCCCTGTAATATAACACTCTTTCATGGCAATAGCAAGGAAAATTTCTGATTTTTTATTTTTTCTGTAAATATTATGAAAAATTGATCAGATGCCGCGATTTGTAAAGCTGTTTTGTAAAAGAAATATCAAGGTGATTTTTTTATCATATTATGTTTCTGAAGATTGTTTTTTGCTTTAGGTATGGTATATTATCCTGTCTTGTTACCTCAAAGGAAATTATATCATGAAAAAAATCTTTACGCTTCTGCTGATCGTCTTTTGTTCCGTTCCTCTCATGGCAAAAGAAAAACCGGTTTTGAAAATCGTCATTACCACAGATATTCACGCACAATGGAATGTTCTGGAAAACGTTTATGCGTTCATGGCAAAGAAAAATCCCGATGTCGTCCTGTTCGCCGGAGACCTTGCCCGCTATGTCGGCGATGCAAAGAGTTACAAGACTTATATTGATATTTATAACAAACATTTTTCAAAATGCGATCCGAAACCGGTACACATTCCGATTACAGGCAATCACGATTACTGGGAATATAAAGGGGTCAAACGGCTTGCACCGCAGGACAGTCTGAAACGCTTCTTCCATCCAATGGGCATGAAAGCAGAGTGGCTGCAGCATCATGTTGTGAAAGGATATACCTTTCTCGGCGTTTCTGCGACAGATGAAAAAGGAGAAAACAATCACTCTCCGGAAGAGATCAGAAAAGTTTCCGAACTTATCGGACAGGCAGAAAAAGCTGCACCGGGAAAGCCTGTCTTTGTCATGACGCACTGTCCACCGGCTTCTACCATGGCAGCCTCCGAATGGCACGAAGATAAAACAAAAGTCTGGGATTGGCGGTATGATCACATCAGGAAAATGCTGACCGGACACAAGCAGGTCTTTTCCATTTCCGGACATACTCATTTACCGCTTCAGGATGAACGGGCGCTCTGGCAGGGAGAATTCACCGCATTGAACGCCGGAGGCCTCTACAAAGTTTCCATGACCTCTCCCGGGAAAAACAGCAACAATTATATTTCCGCAGATAATGTCTCTGGAAGAGCTTTCTGTTACATTGAAGTTTTCAAAAAACACATGCTGATTTACCGTTACGATGCACTGACTTTGAGGGAAATCAATCCGGCTAACAGATGGCGCATCGACTTACCCTACGATCCGTCAAAGGCTATCTACACCGATAAACGGGCAGAAAATTCCGTAGCACCTGAATTCCCGGCTAACGCAAAAGCGGAAATCATTAAAAAGAACAAAGCATATTATCTCGTTCTCGACCCGGCAAAACATCCGGACTTTGTTTATTCCTATAAAGTGAAACTTTCCTATAACAGGAAACAGCAGCAGGAACAAATTTTTGAACTTGCATCGGAGTTTTTCTACGCTGACAAATCCAAACGCCCTGCCCTGCCGTTTCCGAAAAAGCTGAAACTCATTCCCGGAGCAAAAGGAACCATGGAAATCACTCCGTTTGAAACATTCGGAAAAGCCGGAAAAAAATTAAGCGTAAATTTTATCGTTCCTGAATAATATCTCTTGATATTTTTATCCCGGGATGTATATTTTCTTAAAATCACAAACCAACTGCAGGATACATTATGAAAATAGATCTTCACGTTCACACTGCAAATGTCTCTTTATGCGGTCATCTTACCATTGAAGAAGTTATTTCCCTTTACAAAAAAACGGACTACGATGCAATCGTTATTACAGATCATTTCTATGGAGGGAATGCTGAAGCCTGGAAAAAGAAAGGGATAGAAAACTTCATGGAATATTATTTCCGAACCCAGCAGAAAGCGATGAAACTGGGGGAGGAAAACGGACTTCTTGTTCTTCCCGGCTATGAGTTCAGATTCCCCCAGAACAGCAACGATTATCTTGTTTATGGTTTTACTGAAGAACATGCAAAAAAATGCCCCGGAGTTTTCCAGATGGATATTACACAATTCTCAGAGTTCGCAAAAGAAAACGGGATCCTACTCTATCAGGCACATCCTTTCCGCAACTCCATGACAGTGGTCAAACCGGAATATCTCTTCGGCATCGAAGCTCATAACGGACACCCGCGCCATGACAGCCGGAACGATATTGCTGTACAATGGGCAAAAAAGTATCATCTGCACACGATCGGCGGTTCAGACTGCCACCAGATCGAGGATGTCGGCTCTGCCGGAATCGTTACAGATTATCCGGTCAAAAACATCACAGATCTTGTCCATGTTTTGAAAAACGATCTTTACACGATTTTTCACAACTGATTGACAGACAAAAAAAGCCTTTTCTCCAACATTTCTTACATCGGAGAAAAGGCAGGTTTAAAGAGAGCAAAACTGATTATGCGATCCGCCCTGTCCGGATCACTTCTTTCATCCATTCCGCACTGAGCTTCGGTACACGTTCCATCGTGGAATAATTCACATAAAGGAATCCGAATCTCGGACGGAATCCATGATGCCATTCAAGATTGTCCATGAGGGACCAGTGGAAATATCCCTTCACGGGAATTCCCTCGCGGACAGCCTTTGCCATGTAAAGCAGCTGCAGTCTCAAATGTCTGATCCGTTCATCATCATAAACTTTTCCATCGGGCTCAAGTTTATCTGTTTCTGAACGTTTTCCATTTTCCGTAATGTAAATGGGCAAACCGTAAAGTTCATAGGCGATTCTGCTGCCCCAATACATCGCTGCAGGTTCAAAATAGAAGTCAGCAATACCGGTCTGCCGCTTCAGGTCGGTTTCTTCAAAAATATGATACCCCTCTTTGGTTTCGGGAGCCGGACGGAGCCGTTTTCCGAAGTAGATATTCAACCCGAGCCAGTCAAGTTTCTGACTGATGATCTTCATATCATCATCGGTGAACACCGGAGCATCTGCGCCCTCTTTTTCCAGATAGCAGTCAAGATATTTTCCTTCCATGACAGCTGTCAGGAAATGCGCGTTGACTTCTCGGAACGCTTTCTTTGCGGCATCCACATATTCCGGAGTGTCGATCAGAGGGACCATGAAAGAGGAGTTTTCAGCCAGAGAGATTTTTGCGCCGGGATCAGCGGCACGCAACGCACTGACAGCTGTACCATGAGCCAGCAGCAGATGATGCCGGATCTGGTTGACTCTCTTTTTCTCAAGCTTCAATCCGGGAGCGATCAAGCCCATGCTGTAAGCCACATCAGATGCGGCAAGAAACTCATTGGTCGTGCAGTAATACTTGATCAAACCTTTGAACTCTTCTCCGATTTTAGAAGCATATTCGCCGAAATATTTGACTGTTTCCCGGGACTCCCAGCCGCCAAACTCTTTCTGCAGAGCCAGGGGAAGATCCCAGTGATAAAGGGTCACATAAGGTTCCACACCGTTCTTCAAAAGAGTTTCGCAAACACGCTTGTAATGATCGATCCCTTTCTGATTCACCTTGCCATAGCCATCCGGGAAAATGCGGCTCCATGCAAGAGAGAAACGATATCCGTTCAATCCGATGTTTTTCATATGGGCAATGTCTTCAGGATAACGGTGATAGTGATCACACGCAATATCACCGTTGACATCGTCACGCATCGCACCGGGGATCTTTTCAAACTCGTTCCAGACAGATGCGCCTTTGCCATCTTCAAATGGTGCGCCTTCCACCTGATAACTTGCGGTTGCTGATCCCCAGACAAAATCTTCCGGAAAATCCCGATACATACTCATTACTTACCTCCTACGGGGATTAATTCGACTGCATCAACGTACAGTGCATTCAAATTTTGCGGATTGTTTGCCGCCTTGACAGAGATGAACTGATAACGGACTCCTTCCTGATATTTGAGCAGGTGCGGATAATCGATCCAAACCCACTGGTTATCAGGCAAATCTTTCAAGCTGAGTTTCAGATCCGGAGCACAGTTTCCACCGGACCAGTTCTTTTTGTTGTAGTAGCAGAAACCGATGGTTCCGGCTTCTCCTGCATTACCTTTCTTACTGACCTTAACACGCACTCTGGCACGGTAGGTCTTCATCTTTTCCACATCATCGAAAAATTCGCTGACACGGAAATTCATGCTCTGTCCGAGGGTCCACTTCTTTGCAGAGGTCTGCATAGCACAACGCTGGGCAACACTTGAAACATCATCAGCAAAGCTGAAAGTCTTGTGTCCGGCATCAAGTCCGCTTGCAAGCAGACGGATCCCGTCAGAAGCCTTTACCGGGCGCAGTTCGATGGCATCGAAGCGCAGATATTCCATGTTATTGGGGTTGTTTGCCGCTTTGACAGCAAGGATCTGATAACGGATATCGGATTTATAACGGAGTATATGGGGATATTCGATCCAAACCCATTCGTTATCCGGCAGATTCTTCAAGGGAATGGACATAGAGGGCGCACAATTTCCGCCGCTCCAGCCTTTCTTGTTATAGTAGCAGAAGCTGATGACTGCAGCATTTCCTCTGTTACCGTTCTTCTTGACCTTGATACGGACTCTTGCACGGAACTGCTTGCTGTGATCCTTTTCAAGTTCAGAGATCCGGTAATTCATGGATTGACCGAGTGTCCATTTTTTGTTGGGCTTCTGTTCTGCGCATTTTTTGGTCAAAGCGGTATCATCTTTAACAACAGCAAAGGTCTTATGTCCATTGGGAAGAGTATGAGCCATTCTGGTCGTAGCACCGTCTGTCAGAGAAGTGACAGGAGCTTTCTGATCTTCCAGCAGGGTCTTGATCCGTTCAAAAGTGGTTTTCCGGAATTTTGTTTTTCTGCGTTTCGGCAGGAACTTGAGATCGGTAGCCATATACCGTTCGCCAGCCATGCGGGTGGCAGGTGCAAGATCCTGAGCAAGGTTGAGCAGAGCGACAGGTTTCCAGATACCGGCAGCAGAACGATCCTTGAAGACTTTCACCTTGAGTTCATGTTTGCCCGGTTTCAGGCGTTCCGGCAGGTGCATGTAAAAGCCGCGATTCCATTCATTGTCGGTCTTCTTGCCCATGAATTTACCGTCAATATAAATCTCAACGGTTCCATCGACACAGGAGAAGTAGAAACTCAAATCATCGTTGCGGAGTTTTTCATCCACAGTAAAGTCAACTGCATACCATGCTGTTCCGCGATAATCCTTATAGGGATCCTGTTTGGTCCAGAAATCATCAATGCGGATGTTGCCCCATGATGCCGTATTTTCGTCCGGCTTGATGGTCTTATTGGGGTCGATCTTGAACCGCCAGACAACAGGAAAAGCTGCAACACGGCGTTCGGTATTCATGGCATTGGTCAGGTGCAGATACCACATCGGCATGTGCATGACTGCAACATGAAGTTTGAACTTGTCATTTTCTGCCAGCTTTTCTGCATCGTAAAGGAGCTTGTCCATTTCTGCAATAAATTCCGGGGTGTAAGCGTGGCGGTATGCCGGAGCCCCGCGGAGGGTCAGCGGAGTATCACGTTTTGCATCGACGACCTTATAGTGGTAGTCATGGATGCGTTTGATGTATTCCAGAACCTTTGCACCGCCCTTTCCGTAGTAAAGATGGCAGAACTCTTCAACGCATTTCTTGATATCTGTTGTTGCGGGACGCCACAAGTATTTGGAAATAATATAGCTGCGGAGTTCTTTCATTTCGATTCCGGCAGACTGGGGACTTTCACAGAACATCCCTTTCATACCGTACTTGGTCAGGACGGGGAAGTTCATGGCAATACCAGCAAGGTCGGGATGCGGTGTGATCGCATCATTGAAGTTTCCGGCATAGTACCAGACATAGAAGGGAGAACCGTGGTCGATCCAGCCCTTGAGGCATTCCAGCTGATAGGTATTGACCTTGCTCTGTTTGTCTTCAAGAGAACGGGCATTGTCCATGCGGATCGGAGCATAACGGATCACAATGTTCTTACGCAGAGCTGTTTTCCCCGGCTTGAGTGTGGGACCGTATGCGAGAGTGGAAAGAATGATGTTCGGGTACTCTTTGGAGATCTCATCGGAAACCGCATTGAGGAAACGGTACATGGTTCCGCCGGGGGTACCTTCTTCCTTGTTGATTGCTTCGCACTTATCACACTGACAAACCTGATCGTGGTCATGGTAGTCGACAGGGAAGAAGATCTGGTCATCAGGATCAGCATTTTTGCTTGCAAAGTATCCTTTCAGAATCCGGCGCATTTCTGCGACAATGATGTCTTTGACTTCCGGGTTGCTCAAACAGGGAAGAGATTCAAATCTCCCGTGAGGATGCTGCTTGGCACGTCTTGCGCCGTCACGGAACGCAAAATATTCCGGATGATCCTTGAAGTATTTCTTATGGGGCATGAGCTTATGCAGATTGTGAACGAACCCGCCGAGATGCTTCAAACCTCCGACTTTGCTGCCGAGAGGTACATATCCCCAGACAGAGTTCAAACGCTGCCGGACCTGCCAGATCCCTTCCAACTGTTCCCCGTTGGAGTTGCCATCGCCGCAGCTGATGATGTTACGGTAATCAAAAGGCGGCTCATACTTATAAGACTCCACATCAACTTTCAAAGTGGACTTTTTGGGAACATGGGTATAGTCGAACGCAAGGAAACGGACCCCGAGTTTTTCATCCAGGAAGTCATAAACGCCATAAAGAGTTCCACGGGGAATTTTTCCCCGGAACTGGAGAGATTCTCCATCACGGAGGACAGCAAAACCTTCATGGATCTTGACCGTCAGATTTTTCGGAATGGCAACATTTCTGTTGGTTTCTCCGAGAACGATCTCATATTTTCCTTTTGCAGTTTTATCTGAAACGATCTTAAAATCCGCGCCGGTGATCTGTTTCAGAAATGAAGACAACTCCTGCGCAGCATATTTGACCTGTTTTGCCGGTTTTTCAGCAATAATGATCTTGTAATCCGTCTTGCCATCTTTCGCAAGCGTCAATTCTTTTGCCTGTGTACTGAGCATTGCAGTCACCCCCAGTGCCGCGGTTAACAGTTTTTTGATTTTCATAAGGTAAAGCTCTCCTGTTTAATAGCTGAATTTATTGTCCTGAAAATATCTTGCTTTATAGATCTTTGCGTTCGGAATAAAACAGCGTTCCGAGCTTGCCGGATCATCCGGGAAATACAAAGATTCCGCCCACCAGCGTTCCTGGGGCTTCTGCATCATGATTTTTCCGTTCGCACTGTCAACACTCTTGATCGCCTTGAGATCACTGTAATGGGTGATCTTGCAGGTCTCCGGATCAAATATACTGATCCCGCGATTATAGGTAATGAAAAGTTTGCCGTCGTGAGTCGGATAAAGGTCATGGCATTTCAAAACTTCATAGGCATCCCGGAAAATCGTATCTTTGAGTTTGATTCCATACGTTTCAATCCGTTCCAGGCGGGGATTTTCCGGATCGGAAATATATTTCCACTTGGTGATACCGTAAGTTCCGCTTGACCAGAGACACTGGCGTTTTTTATCCCAGACAACGCCGTGGGCTTCCGGTTCAAGAGTCTGGAAAAACGGAGTCAGCCCCGGCTTGGCAGGATCAAACTTTTTGATATTGTAAAGTTTCAGATAATGTCCTTCGCTGGATGCTGTTACCACATTGCCGTCAGGCAGAAGTTCTGCGGAATGGGGATTGGATCTGGGGTAAACGTGCCAGATGATCTTTTTATCTTTGATCCGGACCAACAGGACACCGCCCAGAGAATCTACGCAAAGCAGATGGGTTTTATTGAGAACGACTTTAACATCACTGGGAGCAAGCCAGAGTTCATGGCACATCCGGTTATCGGGGTCGTTCAGACAGGGTTGCTGCATGACCGGATCAAGCTTCGGATTGAAACTCCAGAGTTTCGCTTCGGGAGTCCGCCAATCTTTGTTGTAATCGTAAATCGCCCATTCAGAAGTTCGCTGATTGCCGACAACGACACAAACAGTGTTCCAATCATTTGCCAGTGCGGGGTCCGCGGCAGATAATGCGATTGCAGCAATTCCTGCGCAGAAAAGGTCGTGCTTCATTTTATTATGTTATCCTTTCTCTCAAAAAATTATTTAGGGTTGTAATACATCTGTTTTGCCCAGGTCGGAAAATTCCAGATGTCAACGTAACCTGACTTCGGCTGATACCAGATATAATCGACAGCATGAACGGCGCCGTCGACACTCATCCAGTTCAAACCGTAAGGATGTGCATTGTAGGGCTTGATATCAAAATAAGCGCCGATAATCGAACGGCGGTAATAGTTGTCAGTAGCGACCTTTTTCACCTGACTGTATTTCCAGGCATCGGCGACCAGAGGTGTTTTAGCGGCATCTGCCATCAGAGTTGAAAGTTTCAGTCTGTATTTTGTATCTGACTCCGGGATCGCAATTCTGCTGTTGTATCCGTATGACAGCGGAATATAAAATTTATTCACGGTGTCATAATCATCATAATTGGTAGTATCTGCGGGACATCTGAACAGTTTAAGAGCTCCGGGTTCTGAAAATTTTGTATACCCCTTTGTTGAACTCACCTTTGCCACATAACCATTTGTAGCAAGAACATGTCCCCATGCATTTTTTGCATTGCCGTTATTGAACGGAACAAGATAATCATTGTAATCCACGGTATAAGAACCGATCGCCAAAGACAACTGCTTTTGATTTCCGACACAGTTGACGGCAGTCGCTTTTTGCCGGGAACTATTCAGTGCCGGCAGCAGCATCCCCGCAAGGATCGCAATAATTGCAATCACTACTAAGAGTTCAATTAAAGTAAAGCACTGGTGCTTTACTCCAGCATGCTGGTGAGAAGTTTCTTTCCAAAATCTTTTCATTTCCGATGCCCTTTATTTTATTGATTAAAGTTTGAAATCTGCAATTCTCTTTTCCAGTTCTTCACAATGTTCCAGGAAGAAACAGCCGTCCGCAACCTGTTTCAAATGCCATGCAGGATCCGTCTGGCGCAATCCGAGGCCGAGCTGATAGGATGTTTCAAAAATCAGAAGCGGATCGTTCTTCAGAGATTTGATCGCTTTCATCACATTTGTCCAGTTGATGATCCCCTGCCCCGGGAACCAGTGTTTTTCGTCAATTCCGTCATAATCACTCAAGTGGAACGTCCGGATATACGGAGACAATTTCTGAATGATCTCCGGAAGTTCTTCATAACGGTTCATAACGTGATTGACATCCATGCAGATCCCGACATGGTGATGATCGAATCTTGAAGCTACCGCAAGCAGTTCTTCCGGGCAATTCCCAACACAACGTCTGGGAAGATATTCCACATTAAAGGAAAAATCCAATTCTTCTGCCAAAGGCATCAACTCTTCCAATGTCCGGCAAACCTGATCAACACGGGCAGGATGCTCTTCCAGAGGTGGTTCCATACTGCAATGCAAAGTTGCTTCCGGAGCCATAAGATCCGCATTTTTTTTGATCATTTCAGAAAGACGGCGGGAGACATCTTTCCGCAGATCTTCATCAACAGCAGAGGGATCCCAGGATTTCCCGCCGCCCATGAAAGGAAGATGAACACTTGATATTTCAGCTGTCTTTGCTGCCAGAAATTCACGGGAAACGATTCCATGGATCTTACTCAACTCAGACTCTTCCACAAAAGGAAAAAAGGAAAGTTCAATCCGTTTTATTTTGGATTTGGAAAATGCCGCAACATACTCCCGCGCGCGTTCAAATGTTTCACCAAAATTATTGATTGATACCGCATATCTGTTCATTTGCACATCCTCCCATAATTTTTCTGTTTCTTCCGCATTATACTACAGAATTTATTTTTTTACAAGTGACAAAAACTAATATTTATTCTTATTATATTTATCAATATGAAACTCAATATTACTTTTTCCCCGTAAGAGCCGGTAGAAATTTTTTCGTACAGTTTCCGTTCAACTGACAGATTATTATACAACATAAGCACAAAAAGTGCTAAAAAATATTATTTTTTCGATTTTATATTGAATTTTATCAAAAACGGGGTATATTTCTATTGTTAATTAAAATTTTATCTGCATGAAAGGGGAAAAATCATGCTTGATCTGCCTGGTTCTGTCGAATTGCTTGGAGTCTGCTACTATTCTCCACGGGAAAATATGCAGACGATCCCCAATATTGTGCCGCCGGACGTCTTTTATATTGAAATTGTCTTGAGCGGTGAACTCAAGTATGGGGAGCTGAATGACCGCAGGATCTGCCGGAGAGGAATGATCCTCTGGCATCAGGGCGGGGATGAAACGATCTGGCGGTCCGATGGAAAACGCTTCACAAGTTTTGCTATGCGGTTCCGTCTGCTTACCCCATGGCAAAGACCCGGACATTTCGGAGAATGGAAAGACCTTGATACTCTTGATGATTTCGTTGTTGATACCATGCAGAGATTCTTTGACCCCGGCGTGGACAAACGGATTTTCGGGAACTATCTGATCAATCGTCTGTTCTGGGAATTTTATGCTTC
Source organism: Lentisphaerota bacterium (assembly GCA_015061845.1). Classification (GTDB taxonomy): domain Bacteria; phylum Verrucomicrobiota; class Lentisphaeria; order Victivallales; family UBA1829; genus SIG79. The sequence goes on along the minus strand of SUVT01000021.1, from coordinate 602 downwards.
GACCATCGTTTCCAACAGACCGGACCTGCCGTTACCGCTGGCAAAGGCAATGACACTGCTGCAAAACGAAGATGTGGCAACGCTCACCGTTGCTCAGATCGCTCACAGTGTTCAAGTCAGTGCCCCGCATTTGAATCTGCTTTTCCGGAAACATCTGGATACCACCCCACACAGTTATCTTTTACAGCTGCGACTGAAACGGGCAAGAGTTCTGCTTTCCAATACGGATCAGCCAATCAAAAATATCGCTGAAGTCTGCGGGTTCAACTGTAAAGAAACATTTTACCGGGTTTTCCGTGCGGAACAGGGGATCACACCAGCCGCATACAGAAAACGGAACAGAGTTTTACAAAATACATAAGGTGATTTACTATGGCATTCTTACTGAATGAAGATTTTGAAAATTTCGCGGCGCACCGTCCAATGGACGAATTAAATGAGTATGGAATCAAAAAACAATTGGATCTTTACTGTTTCGGCAGCGAAAATATTCTCATCTACAACGGAAACGGACAGAAGGCGGTGTTCGACAGTGAAGTGTTCGACTCCCTTTGGAAAGATGCGGAGATCCGGGAAGACGGAAGCGTTTTTTACCGGGGAAA
>SUVT01000020.1 GCA_015061845.1 Lentisphaerota bacterium | reverse complement strand
TATGGAAGAATTGCCGCCGGAAAGCCGGAACCAGCAGTCATTGGAAAAGGAAGCGCAGTTTCCAGAGAAAAAATTGCAGCACTTGGCATTGATTGCGTTATTTTGTGGACTTATCAGCAGGATGCCGCACAGGATTTTCGCAGGAAAGGAATTCAAGTTATGGAAGTTCAGCCTTTCCGTCTCCGGGATTATCCCGCACTGGTTCGCCGTCTGGGGGATTTGACTGGAAAAAAAGAGCGAGCAGAGGAACTTTGCGCCGTATTCCGGAAAGAACTGTCGGCGATCCCGAAACCGGAAAAGAAAAAGGCTGTTTATTTTGAACTTTACGGTCCGTTGAAATCTGTTGGTGAAGAGAGTTATACAGGAGATTTGCTTGCTCATGCGGGCGGTGTTGTTTTGAATAAAAAGACCGGTTTGATCAGTACAGAAAGTCTGTTGGAACATCAGCCGGAGATCATTTTTTATGTTGAAGGCAGTTCTTCTGCAGAAGAGATCCGGAACCGTCCGGGCTTTTCAGAGTTTCCGGCGGTAAAAAATAACAGGATCCACGCAGTCCCCCGCCGTTTGATCACAGAAGGCATCGAACCGCTGGAAGCAATCAGATTTTTCAGAGAACAAATTATCAGGGAGAAATAAGAATGTCCTTTTATCGGATCACCCGGAATAAAAAATATGATTTCGCCACTCTCCACAACTGGGGATGTACCTTCCATTGTCCGTTCTGCAGCTATAAATTGCGCGGAGGGAAAAGCGGTTTTGCATATCCGAAGCCGGAACGTTTTTTGAGTGTTGAGGAACAAAAAACAGCTTTGCTGGATGCCAAACCCGGAAAAGTTTATTTTATGGGTGGCGAACCGACCGTTGCAAAAGAACTTCAGGAAATGGTCGACTTCGCAAAAAATGAACTTGGAGCATACACAAAACTCGGTCATACGAACGGAAGCAACTTGCAGATCCCCTTTCTGGATGCCGCAAATATCGGCTTCAAAGCATGGAGCGATGAATTGCATCTGAAGCTGACCGGACGTCCGAAATCATTGATTTTTGATAATTTTTCCAGAGCTTTTGATGCCGGAATGGAACTCTCTGCAAGCATGATCTATATCCCCGGCTTGATTGAACTTGATGAAATGGAAGGCGTGCTGAAATATCTCTCGTCTCTGGATAAAAATATTCCGTTTCACATTATGGGGTATATTCCGGTTCCCGGATTGGATTATCAGCGTCCGACGGTGGAGCAGATGGAACAAGCCAAAGCGTTGTGTCTCAGTTATATGACAAAAGTCGGAGCATCCCATCTTACCTCAGAAGAAGCATTGGATTTGACCGCACGGGATGACCGTTTCAATGTTGAGATCATAGCCGGAGTGTAACGTGAAATATTTCTGGTACATCGCAATCGTTCCGTTTTTTATCCTGCTCTGGGGAGCAGGGGCAGGGGAGTGCGGATATTCCGACCTGTTCCGTCTGCTTTCCGGACAAGATGTACCGGAATCTGCGCGTACCATTCTTTTGGAGATCCGTTTACCCCGTCTGCTCGCAGCATTTCTGACCGGCGGTATGCTTGCCGCATCAGGTGCTGCCGCCCAGAATCTGTTCCGGAATGATTTGGCATCTCCTCATGTTCTCGGCGTGATTTATGCCGCAGCTCTGGGCGCAGTTTTCGGAATGTTTCTTCCGATCCCGTCTGTCATTTTTTCTTTCCTCTTTGCAATTTTCGCATTGCTTTTGATATTTCTTCCGGGCAGACGTTTAGCATGGGACAGTGCAGCATTACTGCTTGCCGGTGTTGCCGTGAATGCGTTTGCCGCATCGCTGACTTCCGGCGTTCTTTATCTGGCAGACGAGAGACTTTCCTCGATTGTTTTCTGGATGCTTGGCGGGTTCTGGCGGGCCGGGTGGAACGATGTGATTCTGCTCAGTTGTTCGTTTGCGGCAGGAATATGTCTTCTCAGCGCATTTTCAACGGAAATGGATATGCTTCTACTGGGCGACCGCGGAGCAGCTCTTTCGGGTGTTCCTTTGAAAAAGGTAAAACCAATCGTTCTGACAGCGATTGCATTGATGACTGCAAGCTGTGTCAGCTGCTGCGGCGTGATCGGTTTTATCGGCTTGGCAGTTCCTCATATTGTCCGCAGTTTTTCCGGGTCAAAATTCTCTTCTGTTCTTCCGGCTTCGATTCTGGTCGGCGGAATATTTCTTTTGCTGGCGGATCTTCTGGCAAGAATGATTTATGTTCCCCACGAGATCCCGGTTGGAATTCTGACTTCTGCTTTTGGCGGACCTTTCTTCTTTATTCTGCTTTTGCGCCGGAGGAAACATCATGATTGAGTTGAAGAATATTCAATTTTCTTACGGCAAAACTTCTGTCCTGAAAGAGTTCAGTTATCAATTCTCTGCCGGAAAGTTCTATGGGGTTTTCGGTGCAAACGGCAGTGGAAAAAGCACATTGCTGAGGCTGATCACCGGGGAACTCAAACCGGAAAGCGGAACGGTTTTTCCCTGTTATAAAACAGCAGAAGAGCGGGCGCGGATGATTGGTTTCATGGAGCAGCAATGTCCGGAGTTGATCCCTCTTACGGTTCGGGATGTTGTGGAGCTGGGACGTTACCCATGGCGGAAATCCGGAAAATCTTTTTCTATCGAGCCGATTCTGGAACGGTTGAATCTGATCCCTTTACAGAACCGGATTTACAGCACCTTGAGCGGCGGGGAAAAACAGCGGGTGATGCTGGCACGGGTTCTTGTTCAGGATACTCCTGTCCTTCTGCTTGATGAACCGTTCAGTTCTCTGGATATCGGAAACCAGCATCATTTTTATGGTATCCTCAAGGAGCTGGCAAACGGGGGAAAGTGTGTGATCATGGTTACGCATGATGTTTTTGTTTCGAGAGAGTATCTTGATGAAACTCTGTTTTTGAATGATGGTTCTCTGTATCAGAGTGGGGCTCCCGGAGAGATCTTTTCCGAAAGACTTTTTCACGAGATTTACAGAGTTAACGAAGGGATGAGATTTCAACGATGATCAACTTGAAACAGGGTGATATATTTGCAGGCTGCCGCATTATAACCATGTGCGGTCACGGCGGCATGGGGACTGTCTACCTTGCCAAAGATGCGCTTGACCGGATGGTTGCTTTGAAGATCGTCTCAATCCCGGACACGGAACGTGAGCTTCGGGGGATCCGGAAATATATTCAGGTTGCCAGGGATTGTCCGAATCTGATTCAGATTTATCATGCGGGAGTGGAAAATGATTTCCTGTATTATATCATGGAGGCAGCGGATCCATTGGAAGAAGCCGGCGGAACATATGTTCCGAAAACACTGTCTGCAGTGTTGGCTGCCTCCCGGAAAATGCAGCCGGATGAAGCCCTTACAATGATTCACTCTCTGGCTTCCGGTTTGGATGTTCTGCATAAATCAGACCTGATCCATCGGGATATCAAGCCGGAAAATATTATTTTTGTTGATAATGTCCCGAAATTATGTGATCCGGGGCTGGTATGCGAGATAGATGCGACCGTATCTTTTGTCGGGACACTCGGATATCTTCCGCATGAATGTTTCAATGGTTTGAATCTGAATACCTGCGAACGGGATATTTATGCTCTGGGAAAGGTTTTATATGTGGCGGTAACCGGAGAAGCCGCTTCCCGTTATCCTTATCTGCCTTCAGATCTTCCTTTAAGTGTCAGACGTCAATTATGGCCGGTTTTGACCAGAGTTTGCGAGAATAACCCGAAACACCGCTTTCATTCTGTCGAAGAATTCTCTCAGGCACTTCCACAAACATTGATCAAACCGACAAAATTGGATTTGATGAGAGAGTCTTTTCTGCAATGGCGGCTTGCACATCCGGGCGCAATGTTGATTTTGTTCCTTTTTCTGTTGTTTTTCCTCGTTTCCGGAATATGCGGATCCTATTTTTACATCCAGAAACAAAAGATGGAAACGGAACGTCTGTTTGAAGAGAAAAAACGGGAAATGGCTCAAGAGTTGGAACTTCAGAAACTGGAAAATGAGCGATCTCTGAAAGCGGAAAAGGAAAAACAAAAACGTCAGCAGGAGTTGTTGCAGGCATGTGAAACTCTGGAAAAATCCATTCAGGAAAATGGAACTGTATTATTTGATCAGATTGCAGCATTCGCAGGAGAAAAGGAAACTGAAAAAATAAGAACAGCGTTGAAATCTCTGCCGTTGGATTATGAAAAAAGATTGGAAATTCTCAAGAAAATCGATTCCAGGATCCGGGAAATTGCATTAAAGGGGATCCCGGAAATACCAATCAGCGGAAATGTGGATAAGATCCATAGAATTTCATCCGGTGTCAGGGGTCTGTTCCTCTCTCCGTTGGGAAAATGGATCGCAGAGGAGAAAAAATCCAAGGTAATGAAAAAATTGAAGTCTCTTGAGACAAAAATTTATCCTTCAGACAGAAATCTTCAACCGGAAAAAGATTTTTTGACAGAGGCAAGCCTCCGTTTTAAATTCGTTTATGTCCCCGCAGGATCTTATCGCAATAAAAAAGGAAAAATCGTCCGGATCAAGAACGCTTTCTGGTGTAATGATGGAGAGATCCGCATGGATCATTTTACCGGCGTTCTGAAAATGCCCATGACTTCAGCGCATCCTGATTTGCCAATGACCAAGTTCACATGGAACGATCTTTTAAGTTATTGCCGGGAATTGACGATCATTATGAGACAACAGGGACGGCTGCCGGATGGTTTTATATTCCGTCCGATGCAGACCAGTGAATGGGAGTGGGTTTACCGTGGTGCCTGGGCTGGAGAAGGAACGCCCACAAAATTGTTGAAAAAAGAATCCAAAGGGTATATCCATCCGGTGTCATCCGGGCTCCCGAATAATCTTGGGATCTATGATATGGCGGGCAATGTAATGGAAATCACAATGGCAGATTCCGCGAAACCGGATGATTATTGCGCCCGGATCAGCGGCGGATGGTATAACAGCAACTCCGTAGATCCGGAAAAACATTCCCTTTACTTGAAGTATCAATTTCTGCCGCCTTACGTCGGAAGCCGGATCGTTGTTGCTCCCGGTTCGATGGAGTTCTTTGAAAAACACCTTTGGACACATGGATCCCGTCAGCTTGATCATGAAGGGAAAATATATGAAGTATTGACAAGTAATGAATCCTCGATCAGACAGGATTCTGCCCGTCAGATCTGTTCCTTCCTTGGCGGCAGGCTCTTTGTTCCGGAGTCCGGAGAGCTTCTGAAGAAGCTGCAAAATAAATTTTTTGAAACCAACAGTTTTCATGTTAATATAGACGGCTTCTTTGCAGATGGAAAATGGCGGCGTCCGGATGGAAAACCTTACACCGGCTTTCCTCTTCCGCCTTTCCCGAATTTCAAACGGTGGTGTCTGGTATTTCTTGGCGGACGCATCCAGTGTTTCAAGCGGGCGGATGCCACGGGGGCGATCTGCCAGTGGACCGCAGACGAGTATAAGAACCGGAAAAATCCCGAACGGATCCGAAAACATCCGGCGGTTCTCCATTCCTTTGAACACAAGGGAAAACTTTATGTTCTATTCCCGTACAGAACTCACAACCATGTGCTGCGCCGGGTCGCAGAACTGCTTGGCGGAAAACTGGCAGAGCCGAAAACTCCGGAATTGCAGGCTTTGTTCCGGAAAGAATTAACTCCCTGGAAAGAGAAAAATATCATGCTTGGCGGTACTTGGAGATATGATAAATGGGTTTTCTCCGATGGATCAAAATTTGATTCTTCATTGGAACTCAAAGGAACTGTTTACCGGAACAGCCTGCACTCTGCCTCAATCGGTCTGGTGGACGGAGAATATTGCGCTCTGCAGATCAGTCAGGCATTTTTGCTGGAGTTATCTCTTCCGAGCCGGTCGGCTGCTTCCGGGATTTCTGCGATACATTGACGCAGGATTCGCAGGCATCTCATTTTGATCAGGTAGACCGCACCGGGGCTTTTTCTTGTGATTTTACAGACCTCCTCTACCGGAAGCTGCTGGATATAAAGCATTTCAAAAGTTGAAAAGGTTTGACTGTTGACCCGCTCTTTCAGCTTTTTCATAAGGGCATTGATCAGAAACTTTTCATACTGCTCCATGAAAAGTTTATCGATACTGTCATCATATTCCGTATCCACCGGAGGCGGATTTTTTCTTTTACGCTGCAGCTGCCACGACACATTATGTATAATTGCTGTAAGATAGGAACGGAAATGTCCTTTCTCCCTGTCGTATGTAAATTCCTTGATCCGTCGGCAGCAAATCAGCATAACTTCCTGAATAAGATCTTCCGTCTCATCGGGAGAAATACCGCGTTTTTTACCGATAGAACAGATCATTTTTCTGTATTTTGAATGGAATTCGCTCCATGCCTGCTCATCTTCAGCTGCCAACTGTCCCAATAACTTACTGTCTGTCGTCAAACTGCGTTTCAAGTTTCCCTCTTTTCTTTCTATGAGAAATATTCCGGCTAAATATATACATGTTTATCATAAAAGTCAATGAAAGACTTGAAAAATTATAAATGTTTTTTTTAATTATTTTATCAGGTCATATAGAAAATCAAGTTGAAAAAGGAGGTTTGAGATGTATATTACAATGTGGAATATTCAGACAAATCATTTGTGTTCGGCTGTAAGGGTAATTCAGCCGGAGCAAAATAACATGGAAAAGTTGAAAGTTATGAAACTTCCGTCATTGAAAATCAGACATCTTGAATCGGAATATCCTGTGATACAAGCCGGTATGGGTGTCAAAATCGGTTCTGCAGAATTGGCAGCTGCAGTGGTTGAGTGCGGTGGATATGGAACGATTGCCAGCGTCGGGTTGGGAGATGTCGAGCGTGGAAAGTATCATTTTGTAGAAGAATGTAATAACAAATTCTCAGATGAAATACATCGGGCTCAGGATCGTTTGAAAGGCAAAAAGCCCCTCGGTGTGAACGTAATGGTGGCTCTTTCCAATTATAAGGAAATCGTGGAAACTGCAGTCAAAGAAGGGGTCGACTTCATTATTTCCGGAGCAGGGCTTCCGTTGAATCTGCCTGAGTTCGTTGGAGATGCAAATATTGCGCTGATCCCTGTCGTTTCCAGTGCAAGAGCTTTTGATCTTGTACTTCGTACCTGGGAACGGAAATACAACCGGAAACCCGATGCTGTGATCGTTGAAGGTCCCCGTAACGGTGGACATCTTGGTTTTACTATGGAACAGATCGAACATCCGGAAACCTGCTCTCTCGATATCTTATATAAGGAAATCAAAGAGGTTGCAGATCAGGCTGGTCTGACCGGTCTTCCCATCATTGCCGCTGCCGAAGTCGCATGCCGTGCCGATGTGGAACGGATGATCTCCTATGGCTATAACGGTGTTCAGGTCGGAACCTACTTTATTGCGACTGAAGAGGCAGGAATCGATGAAAAGAGTAAAATGGTCTGGATCAACGCAACTGAAAAGGATGTTGTGATCATCAAGAGTCCTGTCGGGCTGCCTGTCCGTGTTTTGAGAACCCCGCTGGTTGAACGGGTCCTGACCGGAGAAAAACAGCGTTTCACCTGTCCGTACCGTTGTTTGCGTTCCTGTAATCCGGCAAAATCCCTGTTTTGTATTGCCCGCGCTCTGATTGCTACTTATCAGGGGGATGTGGAAAACGGACTTTACATGACCGGCTGCAATGTCGGTGCCAGTACAAGAATTTTCCCCGTAAAAGAATTCTTTGATACTTTGAAAGATTAAGTCGAAAAAAAAGGTTTAGTCAGATGATTTCAGCGGACAAGCTCAATAAATCTTACGGGAAGAATAAAGTCCTGAATAATCTGGATCTGGAAGTATCAACCGGTTCTGTTCTTGGTTTTATCGGACCGAACGGGGCGGGAAAATCAACTGCGATGAAAATTATCTGCGGTATTTTTCCGCCGGATTCCGGAGAAGTGACAGTTTCCGGTATCAATATGCTGAAGAATCCTGTTCAGGCAAAGGAAGTTTTGGGGTATCTCCCCGAAAACGCTCCGCTTTATTCCGGTATGAGTGTGGCAGCTTTCCTCAAATTCTGCGGAAGAATGCGCGGATTGAGTGGAAAGAAATTGAGACTCGCTTATAACCGGGTTGTTGAAATCTGCCGTTTGGATGAAGTCCTGCGGATGGATGTGGAAGCTCTTTCCAAAGGGTTCCGCCGGCGCGTCTGCCTTGCTCAGGCGTTGATTCATTCTCCGGAAAATCTTGTGCTTGACGAGCCTACAGACGGGCTTGATCCTGACCAGAAAAGAGAGATCCGTTCTTTGATTGAAGATTTGAAAGAGACAACTGCGATCATCGTATCAACACACATCCTGGAAGAGATCGGAGCTGTTTGTGATCATGTTCTTGCAATCCGGCGGGGCAGGGCGGTATTCAATGGCAGTGCAGCTGAATTCCGTGGGCTTTCTCCTGATGAAGGAGCTGTTGTTCTGACTACAGAGGCAAATGCTGATCTTTCTGTTTTTAAATTTTTCAAAGATGCCGCATCATTTTCAATTACGAAAAAAGATGGCGTAACTTCTATTAAGTTGAGACCTGCTCCGGGTAAGGAAAAGACACTCGCCGCCTCGGCAATGAATTTTGCTGCCGCACAGAAAATAAATATTCTTGAGTGTGATATCCTTCATGCTGATCTTTCTGATGTCTTTGCACTTCTTGGAAATAATGAGGGAGAGGAAACATGCTGAGACGTTTTTCTGCTTTGATCCGGAAAGAATTATCCCTTGCGTTGGCTTCTCCCGCTGCATGGGTTTTCCTCGTTATATTCCTTGTTTTATCATCCTTTTGTGCATTTGTTGCCAGCGGGATTTATGCTTCCGGTCAGGCTGATTTAGCCCCGTTCTTCGACTGGATGCCCTGGCTTTTCATGTTGATCGTACCGGCTTTGGCAATGCCTATGTGGTCAGAAGAACGCCGCTTGGGGGTCTTTGAGTTAACTCTTTCATTCCCGGCATCTCCATGGGAAATGGTTTTCGGGAAGTTTATTGCAGGGACGATTTTATTGTTCGTTGCACTTCTTCTGACTTTTTCTGTTCCTGTGACAGCCATTGTTCTCGGGGAACCTGATATCGGAGCGATCCTTTGCGGGTATGCCGGAGCGTTATTGCTCGGATGTGCCTATCTATCCATCGCTTCTTTCTGTTCGGCTGTGACCAAGAGCCAAACAGCCAGTTTTCTGTTATCAGTTTTTGTTTGCGGTTTTTTCCTGTTCGCCGGATGGCCGAAAGTTACAGAATTGCTCGCCCTTTGGATCCCGCAGGACATTGTAGATAAAATCGCAGCCTGTTCATTCCTTTCCAATTGTCAGGCTTTTCAGAAAGGCTTGATCGATACTTCTGAACTGGTTTATGCCGTTTCACTTTCTCTGTTTTTCCTTGCTTTGACATGGTTTACATTGGAGTTCGCCGCCGCAGTTCCGAGTGGACTTTTTTCTTCCGGAATTTTGAAGAACCGTGCCAGCCGCAATGCGTTGGGAAAATTTGTTCTGCGTTTTACCTGGATCCTCCTGGTCTGTATCTCAATGTTTATTATTGGAAATACCTGGAAGTATCGACTGGATGTCAGTCATGATCAGGCTTATTCCATTTCCCCTGTTTCTAAACAGGTCGCTGCAGACCTTGACGGTGTTGTTCTGGTTCGTTTTTATGCTTCCCGTTCCAGCAAAGCCATGGTTCCTTATCTGAAAAAGTATGCTGACCGTGTTGAATGGCTGTTGAGAGAGTTTGAATCTGCTTCCAATGGAAAGATCGTTTTGGAGATCATCGATCCGGCGACAGATCCGGTTCACGAAGAAGCTGCTGCAATTGATGGTTGTACAGCGATGCAGGATCTTTCCGGAGAACGGTATTTTCTTGGAATTTCTGCATCTCATGGAGATAAATCCCAGAAAATTGCATATCTGACACCTCTGCACGATGCTCAGTTGGAATATGAGATCCTCCGAATCGTCCAAAATGTTTCCCGCAAGGAACGCCCCAAACTGGGAATTATTTCTTCCCTTCCTGTGTTCGGAACCGCTCCGGATTTATCAACCCGTTTCCGGCAGCTCCAGAATCCTGTTATGGAAATCACTCCGCCATGGTATATTATTTCTGATTTGCGGAAGGATTATGAAGTTGTTCAACTTCCTGCGGATGCCACTGAAATACCGGCTGATATCAATGCTGTGATGGTGATCCATCCATCCGGTTTTCATCAGAGAACACTTTTTGCGTTAGATCAGTTTGTTCTCCGCGGTGGAAATCTGGCTGTTTTTGTTGATCCTTACTCCAATTATGCCTCCGGAACAAAGAAGCGTGATATCAATATGATGAATCATCTCTCTTCAGATTGTTCCGATCTTTTCAGCGCATGGGGTGTCTCCTACAGGAAGGAATATGTTGTTGCTGACATGAATTTTGCATACCGTCAGGCCCAGCAGAACCGATATGATATGAGACCGATGCTTTTGAGTTTGCAGCCTGCTGGTTTTAATAAGGATGTTCCGGAAACAGCTCTCCTGAAATCTGTATTTATGCCTTATTCCGGTCTTTTCAGAGTGAATAAGCTCCCCGGAATCGAAAGTAAGATCTTGCTTTCAACAACGTCTGAATCTGCTTATTTCCACAGAGATCAAATCAGCTCCGAGGATTGGATCAGACGGAAATTCAAGGCTCATAAAAAAGAGTATCCTCTTGCGGTCCGTCTGGAAGGTTCCTTTGAAACTGCTTTCCCGAATGGGGCTCCGGATCCTACCGCTCTTCAACCGGGCACAAAAATCCTCAAGAGATCAGAAAAGAAAAGTAAAATCTATCTTTTCGCAGATTCCGATATTTTGTTTAACAGTGCCTGTGTACAGAAGAAGCCGGATGTCACCGGTCAGCAGATATTCAGCCGATTCAATGATAATGTCTCTTTGATTCAGAATGTTGCTGAACAATTGACAAATCAGAAATCTCTGGCTCAGGTCCGCAGCCGTATTCCCATGAGCCGTCCGTTAACCCGGTTCACTGAGATAAAAGCAGAAGCGGAGCTCCGTTACCGGGATAAACTTTTGAAAGCGGAACGTAAGTTTATTGACTCGAATAAACGTTTGACAGAAATGAAGAAAAAGTTGAGAACACAGCCTTCTGTAAGTTTAATGAATGAGATCGAATCTGAATCTCAAAAACTGAAAGAAGCAGAGCGGGAGATTAAGGCTCTTTCTCATTCTTTCCGTTCAGAGATAGAACAGTTTGAGACGAAAATCAAGGTTATAAATCTTCTTGTTGTGCCCGGTATCGTTGCTTTGCTTGGGATCATCTATGCATTGGTCCGGCACAGTCTTATGACAAGGAGGAATAAGTCATGAAGCAGAAAATATTGTTTATTCTGAAAAAATCGGCAGATTTTCTCTGGCAGAACCGGTCATTCATCCTGAAATGTGTGATTTGCCTTCTCTTTATATTTGTTGCTTTCTTTGCTTATAAGTCAGAGAAAAATAAAAAAGAAAAAGCAAATCTTTCCATGAAAAATCTTTTGCAGAATTTTGCGTTGGATGAACCTGCTGAGATTGTTGTTTCAATGGGAGAGCATAAAACTACTTTGACTTTAAAAAATGGCGTTTGGTATATCAAAGAAAGAGATTATCATAAAGCTGATACAGATAAAGTCGTCCGTTTTATTGAACGGCTTCAAAAACTCCGCCCCTTGCGGAAAGCAATTCCCGCTGATGATAAGACCTGCTCAAAACTCGCGGTGAATATTCAGGGATCTTCCGGAAAAAGTACCGGAATCAGGGTCCAGATGTTTGATAAAAACAAAAAATGCTTACGGGATTTGGTATTCGGAGGCGTTCATTTCAATGAGCCGGAACAGGTAATGCCCGGCAGCAGACCGGAAATCAGCGGGCGATGGGTCGGAATTGTTCAGAACAATGGTTCCGTTGTTCCGGTTTTGGTATCGACCGTCTTTGAAGATCTTCATCCCGGACCCGGACGCTGGATGAGCTGTCCTGTTTTTGATGATATCAATAAATTGGTGCGCATTGAATATATTTCAAAAACGAAATATACTCCAAGCTGGTTGATCGGTCGTTTTAACGAAAAAGATCCTTTCCAGAGTTGGATCCCCGGCGATAATCTTCTGGTTCCCGCCCGGAATCTTGGAACTCTGTTTAAATACCTTGCTCAGGGGTATATTTTTGAGGGCGTGCGGGGAAAAGATACCGGGAAATTGACTTTACTGGGAGAACTTATCACAAAAGACAGTACAGGTTTTATCCGGAAATTGACATTTTACAAGGCAGAGAAAGCACAAGGATGTGTTGTTTGTAAAGTTTCTGCTGAAAAAGGTGGAGATGATGTCGATATGAACCGTATGAAGAAGTTTTTGGATGGACACGAGGGATGGTATTATGTCATTCCTGATAAGATATTTGAAATTTTGACAAAAGACCCTGCAGGAGATATATAATGATTCACCTTTTGAATGCAGTTGATTGCCGTTTGTGTGATGTGATTGATGTCAGTCCGTGGAAACGGGTAGAGCTTGATCTCGGATGCGGAAGCGGCGGTTTTTCCATAAAACTGGCAACTGACAATCCGGAAACGCTTGTTCTTGCTGCTGATGTGATGCTTGGCAGATTGAGAAAAGTTGAAAAAATGGGAAAACGTGCCGGTTTGAACAATCTGGAACTTCTTCGTGTGGAGGGACGGCATTTGACAGGCAGGATCCTGCCGGATGGCTGCCTTGACAGAATTCATATACTCTGTCCGGATCCCTGGCCGAAGCATAAACACAAAGGAAACCGCCTGATGTCTTCCGAATTTATGATGTCACTCCGGCGGATTCTGAAACCGGATGGTGTTTTGCATTTTGCAACGGATGATCCCCGGTATATGAATGCCACTTTGGAAAATATTGAAAAGTCAGAGCTTTTTGAGCAATTGCCGGACGATGCGTTGGCAGATGTTTCAACATATAAAACGGAGTTTGAATTGGACTGGCTTGCAGTCGGCAGAACCGTTCCTCATATCGCATTTCGTCCTAAATGATAGAAAAATCAGGATTTTTTGTGAAATATTCATAAAATAATAATTCTTTTTTATTTGACAAATAGTATTTTATGGTGTATTTTGCATCCATCAGAATGTGCGAACGTTTTGTGTGCTTTGCTGTCGAAAGAGAAAAAGAGCATAAATCATAATAACATAATAACCCGAACAGGAGAAAAATGGCTGACGGAATTAAAAATTATGCTGGAAGCAGTGAGAGATCTAAAATTGCAATGAAACTTGCAATTCTTGCTCTTATTGAGTCTCTGTTTTTTACCATATTGGCTTTGATCGCCAGTTATGGTAATGGCTGGAGCGGTATTGGGACATTTACTATGGGAGTGATTCCCTTTGGTGTTGCTGTCATTTTCAGCGTTGCTGCAATATTTTACGGATTGCTGTCCGGAAATGCAGCTGAAGAAGAGTATGAAAAAGAACTGTTGAAGAAGCGGAAAGAGTCTCTTCACAGTATTATGGATGTCTCTGAAGATGTTCGTTTTACCGCAGGACGGACCTTTGCCAATTATTTGAAAAAGGCTCCGCAGGTTTTCTGTATCATTGCTTTGCTTTTTGTTGCCCTTTCCTTGCTCAAAGCCTACGGTACACCGGCAGCTTATGGCGCAGTCGGGCTGCCCGCTCCGAAGAATCCGATGGTTTTGGCTTTTGTATGTGTGATTTCTGCTGCAGTAGCACTTTTCACCGGGATGTTTCTGTCCGGTCAGAGCCGGATGAATGAATTCCGCTGGCTGCGTCCCATTGGAGCCTGGTTTGTTGCCGGAGCTTTTGTTTGGTTGCTGGCAGCTGTTTCTGCTGTTGCTCTTCATTATAAAAATCCGGGTTGGGATCTCCCGATCGCAAAGGTCGTTTTTGTTGTATTGGCAATTCTCGGCGCGGAATTTATTTTCAGCTTCGTCGCTGAATTCTATCGTCCCAGAACACAAGTGGAAGACCGTCCGGTACATGAAAGCCGTATTCTTGCGATCTTTATTGATCCGGGCAGTGTCGCGAAAAATATTGCAAATACACTTGACTATCAGTTCGGGTTTAAGGTTTCCGGAACCTGGTTGTTCCAGAAGTTCTGTAAAGTCGCTCTCCCGGCAATTTTTGTCTGGCTCGTCGTTTTCTGGCTTTTCACATGTATCGGGGAAGTAGGACCCGGAGAAGTCGGAATCAAGACCCGGTTCGGTAAGCTTGTCTCTTCCGAACCTCTTCAGCCCGGTCTCTATTTCAAACTTCCGTGGCCCTGCGACAAGATCTCCCGGATCAAGATCGATGAACCCCGTGTTGTAACAATTGGTGTTGAAGCGAAAAAAGACACGAAAGCTCAGCCTGAGAAAGCTCCTTTGAAAACGATTCTCTGGACAAAAGAACATGAAGAAGGTGAAATGCCTTTCCTTGTGGCAAACAGCAGTTCAGCGCAGAAAACGGATAAGAACAGCGGATCCAGTCAGGATCTTGGAAATGCCGTATCTATGCTCAATGCTGTGCTTCCTGTGACTTATAAAGTCAATAAAGATAAGGTCATGGATTATTTCCTGAATTACCGTAATGTTGATCAGGCTCTGCTTGATCTCGGAACCCAGGAAGCAACAATTTATTTTGCAAGTACTGATTTTAACCGTGACTTGGCGGAAGGTCGTAAAGAGATTACGAAGAACCTTACTGAACGCATTCAGAAACGTGCTGATGAATGGAATCTTGGTGTTACGATCCTCAGCGTCGATTTGAATGGAACACATCCTCCTGTCAAGGATGTTGCTGCTGCATTCCAGGGCGTTTTCATTGCGGAACAGAAGATGGAAACCGAAATCGAAAAGGCTGAGACATACAAACTTGAAAAAGATGCTTCTGCCAAGGTTAAAGAAATGCAGATCAAGCAGGAAGCTGATACTTACAAATACAAACGTACCACGGTCTCTGAATATGATGCCCGTGAATTCCAGAGCAAGCTTGCTGCATACAAAGCGATGCCCTCAATGTTCAAGCTCCGCACATATCTTTCTTTCCTTGAAAATGATTGTGCCGACTTGAGAAAATATATCTTATCCGCAACGATCCCGTATCAAATTCTGGAACTCAATGCCGAAGAAAAACCGCGGCTTGATCTCCTTGATGCTGATCTTGGCGGTAACATCAACTGAAAAAACAAAAAATAACATAAATACAGGAGTTTGAAAAATGTCCGAAACTTGCTGCGGTCACAATCATGATCATGATCACAAAGATTGCAAATGTGAGCATGAACACGATCACAAGGTAACAGAAACAAAGAAGAAGCATGTCAATGTCCCTATCATGTTATTGGGCTTTGCTGTGGCAATTATCTTTCTGATTGCAATCTTCTCTTATCAGGTGCCGACAACGGAACGTGCTGTTGTTATTACACTGGGAAAAATCGATCCTGTCGTCAGACAGCCCGGATTGCATTTCCGCTGGCCCTATCCGATTCAGAAAGTGATGAAGTACGATACCCGTCTCAGATGCTATGATGGAAATATTGGAAAGCTGGAAGAAACTCCCACCAGCGATGGAAAAAATATCACTGTTTCCATCTATACCGTTTTCCGTATCAAAGATTTGATCAAATTCCAGAGTGCCGGTGGAAGCATTGCAACTGCAGAAGATCAGCTTGGGATCCTTATGCGTTCTGCGAAAGGTGCAATTATCGGTAAGTATGAATTCAATCAGTTGGTGAATTCCGATCCTGACAAAATCAAAATCAGTGATATGGAATCTGAAATGATTGAAATGATTGCACCTCCCGCTTTTGAACAGTGGGGGCTTGAAGTCGTTTCTGTGAACATCCGGACCATCGGTGTGCCTGATGAACCTGCAAAAGCAATTGCAGAGCGCATGATTTCCGAACGTAAGACCGAAGCAGAAAAATACAAGAGTCAGGGAGAAGTCAAAGCAAAAGAGATCATGACCAAAGCCGACAATGATTATACCAATACACTGACCAATGCGGAAGCAGAAGCGAAGAAGATCCGAGCAGAAGGTGACTCTGCTGCTGCCAAATACTACGCAGAATTCAAAGCTGATCCTCAGCTTGCAATGTTCCTCCGGAAATTGGAATCAATGAAACGGTTGATGGGAAAACGGACAACCCTGATTCTCGATACCAATTGTGCGCCGTTTGATATTCTGAAGCTGGGCGACTCTCTCAGCTCTGAAGTTGAGAAATCCGGTGAAAAGCCTTCTGCCTCCAACGGTGAAGCAAAGAAAAAATAACCTTTCCGATGGAGAATTCTACAATGGAAAATGAAAATAAAGAATTGACAGAAGCAACAAACGTTTCGGGTGATGGCGTTTTTTCATCCGGAATGGATATGCTTGTCAAGAGTTTGAAGGCGGTGTTTATCCTGCTTTCAAGCTTGATATTGATTCTGCTGATCTGGTTCTTTACGTTCAGCGGTTTCTTTACAGTCCGTCCTGATACTGCTGTGATCGTTACGCAGTTTGGTAAATTCAAAGAGCTTTACACTGATGATTGGCACTGGGTGTTCCCGTTCCCCGTCAGCAAGATCATTGAAATTCCGACAACCCCGCAGACTATTACAAGCAATACTTTTATGCCTGCAAATGAAAAATTGATCACAGACCGGAAGAATAATCCTCAAGGTGGTGAAACCCTGATTCCGGGCGTTGATGGTTATCTCATTACTGCAGATGCCTGCGTGATTCATACCTCCTGGAGTATGACATACAGAATCTCTGCTCCCAAACGTTATTATGAAACCTGCATGACGCCTGATGTCCCGGCTGAAGCGGATACCGTTTTCAAGAATGATAAAGGGGAAGAAATCGGGACTCGCGGACCGAAAACTCTGCTCCGGAATGTGTTGGATAACGCAGTCCTGCAGGTCACTGCAAAGTGGGACGTGAATGATATCATCTTCAAGAAAACCAATGAGTACCGCATGGAAGTGGAACGCTTGGTGAAAAAGCAGATTGCAGACTTGAAGATCGGTATCACTGTCGAGACGGTCAGTCTGGGCGTGAAGAGTCCTCCTCCGCAAACCATTAATGCGTTCAACGAAGTCACTTCTGCTGAAACAAAAGCAAAATCAGAAGAGGACAAAGCAAGAGCTTATGCTTCCAAGCAGAAAGCTGCAGCAGAATCAGAAAAGAATGTGCTGATTTCAGAAGCTGAGAACTACAGTGCAAAAGTTGTTTCTGAAGTGGCTGCCGATGCCAATTACTTCAAGATGCTTTTGCCGAAGTATCAGGAAAATCCGTCCTCTGTTATCGTAGATCTCTTCACGCAGGCAGTTTCAGATGCCTTTGCACAGGTCAACGATAAATTTGTTGTCAATTCTCTGGGATCCGGAAAACAGGAAATCCGTCTGAAGCTCAATCCTGAACCGAAGACAGACAAAAACGTTATTCAAAAGAGTAAGGAGGCCGCAAAATGAGCGTATGTATCTGCGGACATGACCATACAGAAGATGCCAAAAACGGCGAATTGATGTCCGAAGGTCGCGGACATGGTCGCAGCATGGGGCGCGCTGCGTTCGCTGCGGTCGGTGGTTTCCTGGTTTTGAACTCTTTCCTTTTGGAATGGTTCTTTCCGGAACAGCCCTTCGCATCTGAAGTCAGTGCTGTGATCGGGGCAATTGTTCTGGCATTGCCGATCTTTATTGCTGCTGTCAGAGACCTTTGTGTCGGACGGGTTTATATGAATGAACTCGTTGCACTTGCAATTCTTGCAGCATTTGCCGGACAGGAATTCCGTGAAGCAGGGATCATTTCTTTCTTCCTGCTGATCACGATCATCATTGAAACAAGAACAGCTTCCGGAGCGCAGCGTTCTATCGAAGAACTCCTCCGGTTGACTCCTCACGATGCCCATAAAAAGAATGCTGACGGTACTTACACCGATGTGGAAGCTGCTGAACTTTCTATCGGTGATGTCATCAGTGTCCGTCCCGGTGAAAACTTCCCGGTCGATGGTGAGATCATCGAAGGTCAGAGTGCGGTGAACCAGGCATCCATTACCGGGGAATCTCTCCCTGTTGATAAGGCTGTTGGCGATGAAGTTTATGCCGGTACCCAGAACCTTTCCGGTGGTATCGAAGTCCGTGTCACCAAGATCGGTGATGATACCACCCTCGGTAAAGTGAAAGAAATGATTCTTGCCGCTGAGTCCAGCAAGAGCCCAATCGTTCGTCTTATTGATAAATATGCAGCGTTCTATACCCCCACGATCCTGATGCTTGCCATGCTCACCTGGTGGTTCTCCGATGGAGACATGAACCGTGTGATCACGCTGCTTGTTATTGCATGTCCCTGTGCAGTTGTTCTTGCAACTCCGACCGCTGTCGTTGCAGCCGTTGCTGCAGCAGCACGTCTCGGTATTCTGATCAAGAACATCACCCACCTGGAACTTGCATCCAAGATCAAGACATTTGTGTTTGACAAAACCGGTACTCTTACAGAAGGTGAATTGGCTGTTGCCAAGATCCGTCCTGTAGAAGGTGTTGAACCGGCAGAATTGCTTCTGGTTGCAGCCTCTGTTGAATCCCGCAGTAACCACCCGACCGCTCTTGCGATCCTCCGTCTTGCAAAAGAAGTCGGTATCAAGGTGACGGAAGGCACTGATTATGAAGAAGTTCACGGAAAAGGTGTTACCGCAAATATTGGCGGAGCCCCCTGTGTTGTCGGTCGTACAAAGTGGATGGCTGAGCAGGGAATCGTGATCGATCAGGATGAAACAGAAGTGATCGGCATGAGTGTTGTCGGAATTGCCCGCAATGGTAAATTGATGGGTATGCTTGGTTTCCGTGACAAGATCCGTCCGGAAGCAGCTGAAACGATCAAAGAATTGAAGGCTGCCGGAATCCGTCAGTGTGCAATGGTTACCGGTGACCGTGCTGCAGTTGCAAGCGAAGTTGCCAAGACACTCGGTATTGATGATTTCCAGGGCGACTGCCTGCCGGAAGGTAAAGTGGAATATGTTGAAAATGTCAAGAAAGACTCTCTGGTTGCATTTGTCGGGGATGGTGTGAACGATGCTCCTGCGCTTGCTGCCGGTAACCTGAGTATTGCAATGCGTGCAATCGGCAGTGACATTGCAATCAACAGTGCATCCATTGCATTAATGAACAATGACTTGCGCCGTATTCCCCTGTTGATCGCTCTTTCCAAGAAGATGTCTTCAGTGATCAGCCAGAACCTTGCGTTCGGTATGATTTTCGTCGTCGGCGGTATCATCCTGTCTGTCTTTGGAGAATTGACCCCTGTTGTTGCGGCAATTTTCCATACGGTCAGTACATTGATCGTCATCTTTAACAGTGCACGTCTTGTCCGTACAGGCGAGAATATCACGCTTGCAGAATCGCAGCAGGAACAGACCAAATAATATTTATCCGTGGAGTATAACTGAAAATGGCAAATGTAGTTGAAGCAGTCGGACTTGTCAAAGAGTTCCGTGATTTCTGGAACCGCCCCAAAGCTAAAGCCGTCAATGATATTGATTTTGAAGTCAGAGAGGGCGAAGTCCTTGGTCTTCTCGGTCCGAACGGATCCGGGAAATCCACCACAGTGAAGATGCTGCTTGGTCTGCTTTACCCCACAGGTGGACGTTTGAGCGTTTTCGGAACATCTCCCCGCAGTGTTGATGCAAAACGGATGATCGGTTATCTTCCTGAAGAAACGTATCTTTACAAGTATCTTACAGCTTACGAAACACTGGATTTCTTCGGTTCTCTGTTCGGACTTTCCGCCAAGGAACGTAAAACCCGTACAGAGCAGCTGCTCGACATGGTTGGGCTCTCTCATGCTGCAAACCGCCGGGTCGGAGAGTTTTCCAAAGGTATGGCTCGCCGTATCGGACTTGCTCAGGCAATGATCAATGACCCTGCGTTTCTGATTCTGGACGAACCTACCAGCGGACTTGACCCGATCGGTTGCCGTGAAGTGAAAGATCTGATCCTTCTTCTGAAACGCAGAGGAAAAACTGTCCTTGTGACAAGTCACCTTCTCAGCGATGTGGAAGATGTTTGTGACCGTGTGATCATTCTTTACGGAGGTAAGATCCGTGCAGAAGGTTCCATGGAAGAACTGCTTTCCGTGAAAACTTCCAGCCGGATCACCATTCCTGATCTTCCGCCGGAAGCCATGGAAAAAATTCAGGCTGTTATCCGCGAAAATACAGATGCTGAAATTACCATTGATCACCCGCATCGTACGCTGGAAGACTTCTTCCTCAATGTTGTGGATGATGCTAAGAAAGAAAGCATTTCTACTTCCGGAGCAACTTCCGGCGGTGAAATCGCAAGTTATCTCGTTGATGGCGATATTTCTGAAACAGGCAAGGCAAAACTTGACCGGCTTGCCGGAGTTGAACCTGAACCGGTGGAAGAAGTCCCTGAACCGACAGCTCCTGTTTTGACAGAGCAGAGTCAGAAGATGTTGAGTGATCTGGAAGAAAAAGAAGAAGTTCCGGAAACTCCTGTCGATGAAGCTGTACAGCAGCAGTTGGACGAAGCCAACAAGAAACTTTCCGATCTGTTCTCCAGTGACGATAAGAAATAACCGGTAGGAGGATCAGTATGTCTGCATACTTCTCAATTGTAAAGCTGACATGCAGGGGCGCATTGCGTTCTCATGTGTTTCAGTTTTTGCTGGTCATTCTCTTGCTGGGAATTCTTATTATCCCCAACACGATCAAAGGCGATGGTTCTGCCTATGGATTTATCAAAGTCTCTCTGGAATACAGTCTTTCCTTTATTTCATTGATGCTTATGCTTTCCGGTATCTGGCTGGGGTGTCAGATGATGACTCAGGATTTGGAAGATAACCGGATTCACATGATAGCGGTCAAGCCGGTTTCCAGACCGGTTATCTGGCTCGGAAAATTTTCCGGAGTCATGCTTCTTCTTACCGTTCTGCTTCTCCTTTCTTCTCTTGCTGTCTATGGGTTTGTGAACTGGCAGTACAAGAAGGCTGGTATTGTGTCCGATAAGGAGAATAAGGAAGAGGTTGCCAATGCCCGCCGCGAGCAGGATAAAATCAGTAATGAACTTCTGACCGGACGACGCGTTTATATGCCGAAAGCTCCGGATATCAATGGTTTGGTACAGAAGCGGTATGAAGAAGAAATGGCAAAGAGAGGTCCGGATGGAAAACCTGTTCATAACGTTTATACTGAAGAGCAGAAGAAGAAAATCCTGACTGAAATCCAGCGGCAGGTTTATGCCGGTCTTTCTGAAGTGAAACCCGGTCTCACCCGTCGTTGGATATATGAAAATCTGCCGAAAGATTATAAAGGCAGCTTCTATATCCGTTACCGGATTTATACCGACAGTACATCTCAGACTGCTGAACGGGTTAGTGGTGCCTGGGGCGGTTTGTACCATTTTGAAGTAAAATCCGATGTGGCAAAGGATAGCAGCGGACAAGATGCGAAGAAAGATTACAGAGCCGCTTATCTGAATCATGGTATCGGGGAATATCTCACCGTATCTGTAAATGAACTGGAATTTCCGTCTGAATATGCGGATGGTCGTATGATCCATGATAAAAAAGCGGAAGTAACCTTTACCAACCTTACACAAAAACCTGTTCAGTTCCGGTTGGAGGATGGTCCGAAGCTTATGATCAAGGAGGTCAGTTTCTTCAATAACTATCTCCGTGCAGTGTTTATGGAATGGCTCGGTGTTTTTGTAGTGACCATGATTGCATTCTCAGCAGCTTCTTTCCTTTCCATGCCTACCGCAATATTCTTTACACTTTGTTATATTGCTTATGGAGCGTTTTCTCTGTATCTCCAAAGCCCGATCAAGAATTATGATTCTGTTGCCGCAATGCCGGCAATGGATCGGTATGGATATATTTTCGGTCAGGTTCTTTTAACAGCTGTGATTCCGGTTCAGAAGTTCTCAATGTCTGAATTTGTGGCGAACGGTGAATTGATTGAACTTTCCATGATGGGAACCGTGATCCTTTATCAAGTTGTCTTGAAGGGACTTCCTCTTGTCTTGCTTGGTATCTGGATATACAGTAAACGTGAATTCGGCATAGCGTCCGTAAAACGTTAAAGATAAGGATAACAGCAATGAGTTTCAGAAAATTCAAAATATGGATTCTTGCGCTTCTTGTAATCGGAGTGTTGCTGGGAATCAATCTCTCCATTCAGAATAAAATGGATAAAATTATTACCCAGGAAAAACTGGTCGATGAAGCTGTCAATGACAAAGGTTTACCGCCAATGGTCGCATTTACAACAGTTGCGCTTGGTGGATTCCGTGGAATTCTGGCAGACTTGCTTTGGCTCCGTGCCGGAACTCTGCAGGAAGAAGGCAAATACTTTGAACTTGTTCAGCTGGCTTCATGGATTACAAAATTACAGCCGAAGTTTACAGGTGCGATATCCTTCCTTGCTTGGAATATGTCGTATAATATTTCAGTTACGTTTCAGGACAAGCAGGACCGGTGGAGATGGGTGCAGCGGGGGATCGAACTCATCCGTGATGAAGGCTTGAATTATAATGCCAACGACCCGAAACTGTATCAGCAGCTCGGGTGGATCTATCAGCACAAGATGGGAAATACTCTGGACGATGCCCAGAAATATTATAAGTATCAGATTGCAAAAGAGATGCAGGTCGCATTCGGCGGTGTGCCCGATCCTGATTGGGAAGCCTTGAACAATGCTCCCAGGTCATTTATTGAGTTCCGCAGAAAGAACTCTTCCAATTCTTTCTGGAACAAAATTCAGTCTGCCGGTTATCGGGACGATGAATCTTTGAACCGTGCATTCCGGAAAACTGGACAGCTTCCTGAGTCTTTGAAAGAGGCTTTGTCTGATGAAGAGGCGTTGGAACTGGAAACATTCCTGCGTGCGATCTGGCTCAGAGACCATTATAAAATCCGTCCGGAAGTAGTGATAGAGATCAATAAGAAGTATGGCAAGCTTGACTGGCGTGCCTCTGAGTCCCATGCAATCTACTGGGCAACTCTTGGCAACATGTACAGTCCCAACCGTTTCAGTATTGAATGTGACCGTATGATCACCCAGTCCCTGAAAGAGTCTTTCATTGGCGGACGGATGCTCTTCCCGGAAAAAACACCCAGTGAGGACTTTATCATGGTTCCGAACCTGGAACTGGCTGATGCAGTCCGCGAATCATTCCTGCTTGCAGCTGAACGCAATGACTTCGCCCATTCTTTCAAGAGTGCATTAGATAACTATATGATCGATGCGATTGTTATTCTTTATTCTTACGGAAGGGAGAAGAAGGCACGGGAATACTTTAATATCATGCGGAAAGAACGCGTTTCCTATGATAAACGGTTCCTGAACTTTGAACAGTTTATTGTTTCCCAGTGGGAAGAAGATATGAAGGATGGTTCCTATAAGCAGGCCCATGACCTGATCAGCGGTTTGATTTACACTGCGGCGATTTATATTGCGTATGATGACAGCGCTGCAGGAGAAGCTCATTTGAAACTTGCTCAGATGGCTCATGATCGCTATTCACGTTCGTTCAAGGATGTCGAAAGAATGCATCTTCCGCCCTTTGGAACAATGAAACGCGAGATCGTGTTGATGGTCATGAAGAATTTCCCGAAACTTGCACCCCGGCTGAACGGGGTCATTCAGGAAGAAAAAAGTTCAGATTGATCATTGTTTGAACATAAAAAAATCAGGAAAACCGGATTTCCTGATTTTTTTTTGCTTTTTAATGCAGAGATTTACTTCTTTTTCAAAGTAATCATTGTAATCTCAGACGGACGTCCGAAACGGATTGGGAATCCGCTCCAGATCGCAGTTCCGTTTGTCAGGTAAAGCTGCATGTTTCCAACTTGATAATGCCCGGAAACAAATCCGCCATTCATCTGTCTGACCAGTAAATCCATGCCGAGGATCATACCTCCATGCGTGTGACCGGAAAACTGAAGATCATACAAATCTTTCGCTTTATGGGCCAATTTCGGGTTATGTGCAAGAAGGATCCCGCAATCTTCCGGTTTCATATTGCCTGCAGCTTTTTCGGGATCGGGCAGTTCCTCCCAGAAACGCTTTGCCGCCTGATCGGTCGTCCCCGCCAGATAAACACCATTTGGGAGCTTGACAGAACGGTTCAGAAGCATTGTGACATCTGCTTCCCGTTCCAGAAAGTACATCCAATCGTTATAGCCGGAATAATATTCATGGTTCCCCGGAACTCCCCATACACCGTAAGGGGCATCCAATTCTTTCAGGAGAGCCATTTTTGCAGCACACCGCTCCACTGTTCCATCGACAAAATCACCGACAATTACGATCAAATCAGGCTTTTCCGCATTGGTTCGTCTGATGATTTCTCTTATGTGTTCCGGCTCAGTGATGTAATCAATATGCAAATCAGCA
The DNA here is from genome assembly GCA_015061845.1 of Lentisphaerota bacterium. GTDB lineage: Bacteria > Verrucomicrobiota > Lentisphaeria > Victivallales > UBA1829 > SIG79. Next base: position 9,186 of record SUVT01000020.1, on the reverse strand, counting down.
AGAACTGCGATCTTCATGCCCTCTGCTCCGGATGGAAGATCTTTCAGATAAATCGTTTTGTTCTTTACCTCGGGCAGGGCGGTTCCCCAGTAGATGCCAAGAGAGATGCAGAGAATCGAGAGCCCGAGAAGAATAAAGTTCGTTCTGCCGACCCATTTACTCCAGTTATTCGGCATTTTTTTCTGTTTGCGCTTGTGGTACAGCCGGACAATTCCCCGGACAATAACGCTGAGCAGGAGTAATGCAAACCAGCAGATAAGAACAGCATAGAGCCATGCCGAAAAAAGCATGAGTCCCCGCGGCAATGAAGGCGCAAAAAGAACTCTTCCGCCAAACAGGTACATGATCAGATATTTCTGGGATATCGCAAAAAGTACAAGAAAGATGCTCAGTTTCCACCAGCGATTGATCTTTAAAGGAAAGATTGCAACAAAGAATATGAAAATTGCCAGGATCGGTGAAAGAAAGAGCAGCATAAAAGTTTACCTTTCTTTAATGTTTCTGCCAGACCGGTTTCGGCGGAGGTTCAATACCAAGAGCTTTGCAGGTGTTTCTGAAATGCAGCTTGGCAAATTTTCCAAGATGCTCCCATCCTCCGGCTACTGCCAGACGTGATGCCGGATCATCGGTCTGGTCACCGCCGCCTTTGGGCAGCGTGACACCGGCAAGTTCACTCAATTCATCCAGTTTCCGCAGAAAACCTGCACGGGCAAGGATAGAAGCCGCCGCCACAGCCATGTCGCTTTCAGCCCGGACTTTCTGAACAAGATGAACTTTTTTTCCGCGTTCTCCCAGAGCATTGCAAATCAGAGAATCATCTCCAAATTTATCGGCGATTGCTTCGGTACATTCCGGTACTTTTTCCAGAAGATTTTCCAAAGCCCGGGCGTGAGCCCATGCCAGAAGAGTGTTGATGGAGCGGAAACTCTGATACATCCGGTTGTAGGCTTCCGGTCCGATACTGACAATGGCAAATTTTCCTTTCAGGATCGTTGCCGCTTTTGATGCGATTGCCCGCAGTTTTGTATCACTTTTGATGAGTTTGCAGTCACAAACCCCAGCCTGGATCAGTGCATTTTCCGTCGCTTTATCCGGAATATAAGCGGCACAAGCCACCAGAGGACCAAAGAAATCGCCCTTTCCGCTTTCATCCATTCCGGCATGAGCAACAAAAGGCAGTTCCGGCTTTTCTTCCTGTTCTGCACCGGTGATCGGACAGGAACAGAGAACTTCCGGTTCAAGAACAAACTCTACAAAATCCCGGGTTCCCTTGCCTTGAATGACAAGTTTCCCGCTGTTATAAAGAATGACAGATGTCTTTTCTTTCACAGCTTTGAATTTTGCATATTGATGATCAGAAAACTCCCAGCAATGAGCTTCCAGCGCAGAACGGAGCGCATCGTTCCGTTCCGCCGGGAGCATGATCACACACATGTTGGCTGATGGGTCAGACATGGTTTGATCCGTCAGATAAGGGTGAAGAATGAATCATCGTTGAGTTCATCCGGACCCAGACCGCGGAATTTCATTGAGAAGCTGAAATCCTCTGCCGGGATCTGATACTTTTCATCCGGGATCGGACCGCAGGAACCGGAACCGATTCCGCACTGTTTCCAATCCAGATTCAGAGTAACGGCATCATCCGGGGCAATTTCATGCGGATGCTTTGCTTCATCCAATGCCTGATCCGTACAATGCTTTGCAGAGAAATCAAAGTACGGTGTTCCGGCAACCATCAGACCGCACATTTTGACATCATAGATCGCCATTCTGCGGGTTTCGTGACGGTTTCCGTTTTCCTGCGGACGGACGTAGTTGGTGAACATTGCATCCACAGGCATCTTGTAATAACCGACTTTCTGCGCTGTTTTTGTATCAGAATAGGCTTCTCCGGGGCCGAGTCCATACCAGGACGCATTGCTGAATTCTCCGGGAACACGCATAGTCAAGCCGATTCGCGGCAGCGGCGGAAGTGTTTCAATACCGGTCACAATATTCATTTCCGCTTTTGCTCCGGCATAGTTATATTCTGTCTGGAACTTACCGGAAACGGTCAGCGTGAAAGAGCCGTCAGCGGCAAAATCATAGAGATATTCTGCCTTGATACCCCAGCGGTGATATCCCGGAGGAGCGATTCTTGTAAGGATCTGAACCTTGACACTCTTTTTGTTTTTGATAAGTTTGACAGATTCTGTCCGGCTCATCATGTGATCATAACCGGCGAGTTTCCACTTCGGGAGCATCAGCGGCTTGTCATTGTCGGTATAAGCTCTCCAGAAGTTCAGCTCAGGACCTTTCAGGATCAGCGGAACATTGTTCCGTTCCCATGCATTCAGAGTTCCGTATGCTTTGTCGAACTGATAGAGGGTTTCGTTTGCACGGACTTGGATGAGATCGTCATTTTCCTCGGCGAAAATGACATCAGTTATCCCGGAAGCGGGCAGGGCGGGTGCGACTGCAAGCTGGATCTGTCCCCATGCGATTTCGTGTCCGCATTTTGCCCAGATGGTGTCTTTACCAAGCTGGAATGTCAGGTTCAGGAAATATTCTGCACCGGGTTTCAGATTTTTCGGGAGTTTGCAAGGCTCTTTGACCATTTTTGTGGTGCGCGCCGGAATTTCCGGGAGCAACATCAAGCCGCTTTGAATCGGCTTTCCATTTTCATTCAAACTCCAATAGCAGACAAGGTGATCGAGATTGATGAAGTCGTAGAAGTTGGAAATAGCGATTTCACCTTTTCTCTTTCCTCTGGCAACCTTGACGGGCGCAATAACTTTCTTGTATTCCACCAGACCGGGAGAGGGGGTCTTATCCGGGAAAACCAGACCGTCAGCAACAAAGTTGCCGTCGTTGGGATATTCTCCGAAGTCGCCGCCGTAAGCAAAATATTCCTGTCTGTCTTCGTTCCATGTACGGATTCCGTGATCGCACCATTCCCAGATGAAGCCGCCCTGCATATTTTTGTTTGCTTCAAAGGTGTCGAAATAATCCTGCAGCCCGCCGGGACCATTGCCCATGGCATGACCGTATTCGCAGAGGAGCGCAGGATATTTTCCGGTGTAAGGTTCCGCATTTTTCTTCCACATATCCGGACGGGGGTACATCTGACTGAAGATGTCTGCACCTTCCATTTTTGTATCCCGTTCATAGTGGATGGGACGGCTGGGATCAATAGCGCGGACTTCTTTGATCATCTTGGCTGTATTGCATCCCCAGCCGGCTTCATTACCCATGGACCAGCTGAAAATACATGCGTGGTTGCGGAAGGATTTCACCATACGGGTACCGCGTTCCACAATGGGAGTTTCCCACTCTTTCCACATGGTCGGGTTCATACCTTCGGTGTACATGAAACCATGTGTTTCCAGGTCAGCTTCTGCCATGACATAGAAACCGTATTGATCGCAAAGATCATAGAATTCCGGATGATCGGTATAGTGGGATGTACGGATCGCATTGATGTTATGCCGCTTCATCTGGAGAAGATCTTCCAGCATAGCTTCAAAGGTCACGGCGCGTCCGAGATCCGTGTGGAACTCATGACGGTTCACGCCATAGATCATGATCCGTTTGCCGTTGACCAGAATATTTCCGTTTTTGATTTCCACGTTCCGGAAACCGACCTTGAGGGTGCGGACTTCAAGAATGTTCTTTTTTGCATCCCGGATAGAGATCAGAAGCGTATAGAGATTGGGTGTTTCAGCGGTCCATGCAGCACAATCTTTCAGGGCAGGGAACTTCAGCTTTACACTCTTTGTTTCACCGCTCTTCATTGTGACCGCAGCACTGACACCATCTTTGAATACAGGAGAGTTTTCTGCATCGAAAAGTTCAGCAGTGACGGTATAGCCCTTCACAGCTTTCCCGATGTTGCAGAGGATTGCTTCAACAGAGAGATTTCCTGTCTTGAAATCTTTTTCCAAAGATGCTTCGGTAACTGCATCGTAGATGGAAACCACCGCTTCTGCAGTCAGGGAGACTTCACGGAAGATACCGCTGAGCCACCACATGTCCTGATCTTCCAGATAAGTTGCATCGGACCACTTCATCACCTGAACGGCAATGACGTTTGTCCCGACGTTCACAAATTCAGTGATATCGAATTCAGAAACGATTCTGCTTCCCTTGCTCATTCCGGCTTTTTTGCCGTTGACCCAGACATAGAAGAAGGAGTCAACGCCGCGGAAGGTCAGAATGATCCGTTTGCCATCCCAGTTTTCCGGGATCTCAAAGTCACGGACATAGCAGCCTGTGGGATTTTCCACCGGAACATTCGGCGGATCAATGGGGAATGGGTATTTGGAGTTTGTGTAATGCGGAACTCCATATCCTTCCATCTGCCACATGGAGGGAACAACAATATCATCCCAATCGGAAAGGTCAGCATCTTCAAGATAGAACTCTTTCTGGACGGATCTGACATCCGGAAAGAGCTGGAATTTCCAGGAACCGCTGAGGGTTTTCCGGAACGGTGACTGTGTTTTATTGCCGAACAGAGCCGTTTCTCTGTCTGCAAACGGAACCATGAGCGTTCTTGATTCCAACCGTCTGAAATTTGTTACTTTCTGATTTTCCCAATCGTTTTTCATAAGCATAACTCCTCAGAGGACTTCCATTGCGGCTTTGATCAGTTCTGTTGCTGCATTGGGAGCAACAGAGTTGACTGCGGGCTGAACTTCATAGCCGCCCCGTTCAAAACATTCCGGCATGGGAACATAACCGGACATGGACTGGGAAAGGGAGACCACAAAGGTGTATTTTGCATCTGATTTTTCACGGATCGCACGGGCAACGCCGTTGAACGGTTCGCCGGGAACAGCGACAAAGGTGAGCTGCTTTCCAAAACTGATGGAAGTAACTCTTCCGTCATGGGACGGGACACTCTTGTTGCGGCAGTCGATGGTTCTCTGGGCAAAGTGACGGAGTGCAGCCGGAACCTTGTTTGCAAGGTCCTGACTTTCCAGGTCACGATTCATTTTGATATCGGGAACTGTTGCAAGAACGTGTTCTGCTTCTGCATACTCTTCATCGGTGACCTGACGGTGCGGGATCGTAACGACAGCATTCTTCACAATGATGTCTTCTTCTGTGACCTTTTCGGTCTCGTTGAGAGCATCCAGAATGATCCGTGCATAACCGCGTCCGATACGAACGGCTTCTTTGAAGCTGGTCTGATTGATTTTCTGACGGAAGTCGAAGTGGTTCACGTCTCCGGAAGCATCGTCAAGAACAATGACAGGAAGACTTGTTTTCAGTTCGTACTGGATCTCCTGAGTGAAACGTCCGTACCAGTCGCCGGAAACGATGTTTCCGCCGATGGTATCGCCATGATTTGCAATGTTGCAGATCAAAGCGGCAATTCTTCCGCCCTGGATGATTTTCAGGAAACTGATGGTACGGTCAAGTTCACTTTCCGGTTTTTCGATATCGGGATTGCCCCAGCCGGGATTTGTGACGATGGTACCGTTTTTCATAAAATATCTGCGAACGAACGCATAGGGGTTGTTGTAGACGGAACCGACTTCCATTTCAGCGGGGAGCAGGTTCATGATTGCACGGGTGATAGCACGTTTTGCACCTTCCAGAGCAAGATCATAAGCATAGTAGGTGCGATCGTCCCACTCTTCACGGCGGAAACGGATTTCCGGTCCGGTATGGGTGTGGGTTGCGGAAACGATCATGTTGTTGTAAAGTTCCTTGCCATATTTTTCAGAAACGAATTTTTCAAGATCTGTGTAAATTTCAGCAGGAACGGATGTCAGGTCGAAGGCAACGAAACCGCAAAGTTTCTCTTTTGCTTCGATCATGATCACTTTGACATAAAGATCGTCATACATCCCTTCGTTCGGGCGTTTGTTGAAGTAACCTGCAAGACCAACCCCTGTAGGCGGTGTGATAATTTCCTGTGCATAGCCGACTTTAAACATTTTTGTTCTCCTTTGTATTTTTTAGGAAAGTTCAGTTTTTAATGAAAAGCCCTGTCCGGGGAGACAGGGCAAAATTCAGAACGGTCAGGCAGCCTTTTCAGGATCCTGAGGTTCATCGGGATTGGCATCTTTCACTTTGCCAAGATATTGGGGCAGCTCAAGACCTGCCATTCCGGCAACATCATGAAGCGGCGGAAGGCTCTTGACAATGCCGCTGAGAAAATCAGAAGTGGCAGTCTTGCCATCTTTTCCCTTGGAACCATTGTCCCAGACGGTGACTTTGTCGATCTTGATATTGCGGATCGCTTCTGTCTGAAGAGCAACGATCTGGTCGAGTTTTTCGATCATGAGCATCTTTGCAGCGGCATCCGCATTACTTCCGCAGGCTGCAACGATCTGCTGGAAACCTTCGCCCTTCGCTTTCAAAAGTTCATAATTACCTTTTGCTTCAGCTTCGAGTTTTGCAAAGATTGCATCTGCTTCCCCGCGTGCTTCACGGCGTTTCTTTTCAGCTTCTGCTTCTGCTGCAATGACCATCTGCTCTTTATCGATTTCAGCTTTGACGATCACGTCAGCTTTCTGTTTTTCGCTTTCCATCTTTGCACGGGCGATCTGTGCGCCCATTTCAGCTTCATAATCTGCCTTTTTGATGTTTGCTTCTGCAACTTTCTTTGCTGCTTCAGAACGGCGGAAGGCATCAGCTTCCTGTTCCAAACGGGCGGCATTGGATTTTGCAATTTCGATTGCGGAGATATTTTCCCCTTCGATAGCAGATGCTTCTGCCTGTTTCACAGAGATACGGCGGTCACGGTCAGCGTTTGCTTCTCCGACGAGTGCTTCCGCTTCTGCCTGTTTGACTGCAATACGGCGTTGTTTATCAGCGTTTGCTTCTCCGGATTGGGCTTCCGCTTCTGCACTGGAAACGGCAATACGCTGTGCTTTATGAGCTTCAGCTTCCCCGATTCCGCCTTTCCGTTCTTCTTCCGCAACATCGATTCTTGCACGGTTGATCGCTTCTGCTGCAGCTCTTCTTCCGATCGCATCAATATATCCGCTTTCGTCGGTGATGTCTGTAATGTTAACGTTGAGAAGCTGAAGTCCGATTTTATTTAATTCTTCTGCAACATTTTCTTCGATCTTACGCAGGAAAGTTTCACGGTCGGAGTTGATCTGTTCAATGGTCATGGATGCAATCACCAGACGGAGTTGTCCGAAGATGATATCTTTTGCAAGGTCTGCGATCATATCCGAGGAAAGTCCGAGCAGACGGTTTGCTGCATTCCCCATCAGAGCCTCATCTGTACTGATCCCGACTGTAAATACTGAGGGAACGTTGATACGGATATTCTGAATACAAAGTGCATTGGTCAGATTGACGTCAATGGGGAGGGGGCGCAAGGAAAGAAAACTGTAATCCTGAATGATCGGGATGACGAAAGCCGCACCGCCATGGATACATTTTGCCGCACGCTGTCCACCGGTTTTACCGTAGATCACAAGTATCTGGTCCGAAGGACATTTTTTGAATCGTGATGCGATTCCCATGATCGTTACGAATAAAATGATAATGATCAGGACTGATATGAGGATACTTCCCTCAATAAATCCGCTTGCAAGAATACAAGAACCCATAATTTTGCCTCCTTGGTTGCATGTTGTTCTCAATATACTGTTATTCTCAGAGTAATATACCTTTTCCACGATACTTTTCAAGTTGAATAGAGAGCGTGACAGGCAGAAAAACATAAGTTTTTCGGGATAAAAATGCACTCTCCGGAAAATAACCGGGAGCGGAGGCTTCAGAATACTCTCCGGAAAAAAAGAAGACCTCCGCTGCCGGGGAGGTCTTCTGTGATCGCAGATCAGGCTCAGAACTTGTTTTCCAAATATTGTTTCTGGAATTCAAGCAGACGTTTTTTCTGCAGCTCCTGAATTCTTGTGAGAATTCTCATATGACTCTTTCCCCTGTAATCTCCCAAATCGATTTTACCGCTTCTGATCGCCACGAGAACAGGATAAATATTCGTTGTTTCCTCCACATAAGGATAGTTTCTGATATATTCCAGTGTGGGAGAAATAAATTCAAATTCTTCACGGAGAATATTCATTTTTTGAGAATATTTTTCGGGATTTTTTTTGCCGTGTTCCAGAATATATTTCTGCGCTTCATGAATTTCATCAAGAGCGATTCTTTCCCGTTCCTGAACAAGAAGAACATATTTTTTTGTGCCGATTTGTGCCCTCCGGAGATCCCGGTTCAGCTGTTCTTTTCTGGTGAGCGTGTAATGTTTCCCATTGAGCCTGTTGGAAAAGGTACGTCCGGAGGCAACGTTGCGGACAGAGCTTTTTCTGCGGATGACAGGGCGTCTGACAACAGGAGTCGGACAGGTTCCGGAGCCTCCACAGCCCTTTTTGACAACTGTCGTGGTCGTATAAGTAGTACAACCTTTGCTTCTGATAACCGGTTTTTTTACGCATTGCGCAGAAAGGCTGCAAAGGAAAGTACAAACTGTTAAAAATCCGATTAAAAGTTTCATTTTCATTTTTATAAGCTCCTTGAGATCAAAAAACTTTTTCTTTTTTTAATATACCTTTCGTCTATGGAAAAAGCAAGCCGTTTCTGAAAATCTTCAACCATAAACCGTCTTTTTCTGTAATATTTAGAATCCTGACGGGAAAATATCTGACAGTGAAAAATGAAAAAAAACTGTTTTTTCGGGAGTTTATTTGAAAAATTCATAAAAAATGCTATCTTAATAGGCAATGTATGCTGTATTAAGAAATAAGGATGTTGCTGAATAATGAAGATCAGTGTTGTTGGAAAAAAATGCCCGCAGCTGAAAGAGATGCTGCAGTCAGAAAATATTCCGATTTATCCACCGGAAGAAGCGGACATGATCATTGTATATGGCGGAGACGGTTCTTTGCTGGGGGCGGAACGGATGTATCCGGGAATATTGAAGTATCCAATCCGGGATTCTGAAACAGCACCCCTCTGTCCTTTGCACAGCTTGGAAAAACAGTTTCCTCTGTTTCTGGAAAATAAGTTGGAACGGACAACTCTGCCGAAGTTGATGGCAACCGTTGACGGGAACGAAAAAATGTTTGCCATCAATGACATTTTCCTTCATAACCGGATCCGGACAAGTGCTTTGCGTTACAAAGTCTGGATCGACGGCGTTCTCTATGCCCGGGAAATCGTCGGGGATGGTCTTGGTGTTGCAACAGTTCATGGTGCAACAGCATATTACCGCAGTAT
>SUVT01000142.1 GCA_015061845.1 Lentisphaerota bacterium | reverse complement strand
TCATGTTGTGATTGCCGACCTGAACTTGGCAGCGGCTGCTTTTGCACCTTCCAGATTCAGGTCGGCAATCACAACATGAGCACCGGCTTTCACCAGTTCTTCTGCGATACCGAAACCGAATCCCTGAGCACCGCCTGTAACCAGAGCGATCTTTCCGCAGAGAACTCCGGCAGAATCCATCTGTTTTCTGCGTTTGGCTTCTGCGCCCCAGTTTTCAATAAAGATCCGCATGGGATCGGGCATGACAGCTGCGCCGCCGAATGCCTTTGCCAGCCCGTTGATCGCGGCTGCATCAGCAAGCAGATCTTTGGCAGCACGCATCACAGGAACGTTCTTGCCGACTGCAAACATTGCCTTGCCGGGAACGATAACTGCTTTGGGATAGAATCCGTATTTTGCGCGATAGGCTTCCACAACATCCTTGTTGATCACGTCGGTGACGAGGGGATAGGAACCGGCATAAACCAGATGGTCGGGTGTGAACGGTCCGTCAGCCATCTCATAGATATTCATAGCACCGACAGCTGCGGGAACGCCGTCAACAGCGCAGAGACCGCGGAGCAGAGGAGCGTTTTCACGGATGAAATCGGCATCGGGAGCGGTTCCGGCAGGAACTTCTGCACCTTTTGCCTTGCAGTAATCAGCGAGTTTCTGCTTCATTGCTTCATAGACAGCTTCGATTTCTGCAACATCTTCGCCGGCAACAAACACACCGTGGTTCTGCATGAACATGACCTGAGGCTGCTTGCCGTATTTTGCAGCATATTCTTTAAATCCTTCAACAGAAGCAAGCGCAAGTGTCAAACCGGGGTTGATGGGACCCAGCCAGAGAGCTTCGGGGAAGAGTTCTGCGCAGATCTCTTTACCGTTCTTTCCGCAGGTCATCGCATTGACAAGCGTAGGATGGAGATGCACAACGTAGGAGGCATCGAAAAGTGCATGAAGGATCGCTTCGACAGAGGGGGCCTTTCCGCTGTTGTCGATAACGGAGAAGAGAGCGTAACGGTTGACCAGATCTTCCTGTTTGTCAGCGGGAACGGTTGCGCATTCTTCGAGGGAGCGTTTCAGCATGGAGATATCCATCTGGACGAAATCTTCCGGCTGCATATCAGCAAGCATTTTTCCGCTGGGTTTAACGTAAAGGATTCCGTCTTTTTTCCAGGAGGTGTTTCCGCCGCCTGCAAGAACGTATTCCGGGTTTGCTCCCATCTTGCGGGAGACTTCTGCGATCTTTTCCAATGACATTTCCTGAACTCCTTCCTTGAATTTTTTCAATCGATGTCTGTAACTTGAACAAAATATTATCGGGTATAATAGCATAAAACAGGAATTATTACAAGTAAAAACGGAAATAAAATAAGCTTTATTTTGTCATTTTTTACGGATTCAGGAAAACAAGGGGAGAATAGAGACTTTTTTGTATGTTTTTTTTCTGAAAAAACAGGGATGTACAGATTTTCCGGCTCAATAAGAGAAAGCTCTTTTATGCTCTATATCAACTCTCAACAATATTTTTTTCACTATTTTTTACCATCGGTGTGGAAATGTTGATTTCATGAGGTATATTATCTTCAAAACATCCAAAATAAAAAAACAAAAAGGATACTGTTATGAAGACAAATTTTGAGATCAAAGCAGTTCAGCTCGACCTCGCCCGTCAGATGGAATCCATGAACTTCATTTTCCAGTTCATTGATTTTATCGCAGAAAAAGATTACAACACCCTGTTCCTTTATCTGGAATGGCGCGTCCGCACCAAGACTTTTGATATCGGTGCAAAGGACGGTTACAGTCCGGAACAGATCAAAAAGATCGTTAAATATGCAGAAACCCGCGGAATCGATATCATCCCCGGTCTGGCAAGTATCGGACATGCAGAACTGCTGCTGCAGAATAAAAAATTCCAGCACCTTTGCGAATTGCGCGGTGACCGTATCGGCAGATTCTGGGCCTCCCCGAAAATGGAATTCTGTCCCTCTCTCCCCGAAACCAGAGAGTTCCTTGAAGCATATTTCACTGAAGTTGCAGAACTCTTCCCGTCAAAATATCTCCACATCGGCGGCGATGAATCTTTTAACATCGGCTACTGCGACCTCTGCGCCGAAAAGGCAAAAACCTATGATGGAGAACAGGCTCTCTACGGCGACCATATCCAGTTCTGTCACTCTGTTGTCACCGGAAAACTGGGCAAACGCATGATGATGTGGGATGACATGATCGAACTTTATCCCGACGTCTTCAAGAAGTTCCCCCGGGATATCATCATGGTGAACTGGCAGTATCAGATGAATGCCGTCCAGTGGCAGGGACACTTCACAAACCTCGATTTCCGTGACCAGATGTCTTATTATGAAAAAGAAGGGTTCGACTATGTGATCGCTCCCGCCGATTATCACTGGAGCAACATTGAAACACTGACCGCTTCCACGCAGGGCAGAAAGTGTATGGGCGGAATCCTGACCACCTGGGAAAAGAAAGACCGTCTGATGCAGAAATATTTCCCGATCATTGCTGCAACCGGTGCTTTGTGGAGCGATGATGCAGAAGGCTCTTCCGAAATGATCCTCCACTCCGCAATGTCAAATCTCTTCGGAACGGAAGATGAAATTTTCCTGCATGCCATCGAACAGTATCTTGAATTCTACGGCAAGGGCAGGAAGATCTCTCCCCGAACCATGACACTTCATCCCTTTGACGGTCCGGATTGGGAACACATGCGTTCTCTGCGGACCATCGCCGGGATCCTGCTGAAATATCAGGATCAGTTCGCCGGAACCTTTGCAGGTATGATCGTGGATGATATCGTGGCTGATTTGCTGATGCAGGAAGCTGCTGAACGGCTTCAAATCGCATCCTACAAGATGCTGAACGGTCAGGAAACAGAATCTTTTGACGAAATCGCTGCAGATATCGCAGCCGTCTGGGAACACAATATCGCCGCTTGCAAACAGATCCGTACCGCACGGGATGCCGCATTCTTCCGCTCTCTCCAGGAAGATTTCCTGAAATACATTTCCGAGTTTGAAGAACAGATGGAAACCTGCGGAAGAGTTGATGTCCTGTACGTTCTCCCCGATCTCTACGAAGCCGAAAGAATCACGATCCGCCTGAAAGCCGCCGGAAAGTGGATTGACGTCGCTGCAGGTGTGTTCAAACACAAAGACAAGGCAATGTATTCCATGACCTACTTCATTCCGAAGAATGTTGCCCCCAGCGAAATTGAGATTTTTGCAGAAGGTTACGGCGGACAGGGGATTGCTTACGTTACCGTCAAGACCGACAAAGGAACTTACGTTCCGAAGAGTGTGTTGTCTGCGACCGGAGAAGTCTGGCGGGCAGATCACATGCTTGCTGCGGACTGCACCTTTGCGTTCCTCGGGTTCCAGAAGACGCTGGATGCTTTCCATGACCGGACAAAAGCTTATCTGAAGAGTTCCGTGAAGCTTTTGCTTGAAAAGCAGAAATAATGCAAAATGAATTATTTCCCGGCAAAGCAGATTATACTGATCTGCTTTGCTTTTTTTTTGGAAACAAAATATTGTTGAAGGGGTTCTTGCATGGGAAGTCAGCAATGAAACCTTTTTGAAACTTCTTGGCGTTGCCAGAGCAAGTCAGGAAGAGTTACTGGAAGACTACAGAGATTATCTGAGAATCCGACGATTGGAATTATGGGATAAAGATTCCAAACCGGCTCTGAAAGTCCGTCAATTGGGAAAATCTCCGGAGGAATCTTTTGAAACCTATCGGGAATATTTGGAGCAGCGTTCCGATGGAACCTGTGCTAATATAATGATTTGTTTGATCCATCAATGTAATTATTTGCTGGATCAGTTTTTACGGACTGCCGGAAAACAGTTTGTTCAGAACGGTGGAATCCGGGAAAAAATGAAGCAGGCTCGCCTGGACTATCTGAGAAGAAATCCCAGGAAGCTTGGAAAATAGGTTTGATAGGTTTGATAGGTTTGAGTCCTATAGAACCTATAGAAAAAGCTTACTTCTTCTTGTCGATATCTTTCTGAACCATTTCCACGACTTTTTCAAACTTCTTGATATTGCCTTCATCGGCATCCATCAAGGTCTGATGAGCTTCCAGAACGGTGCGGGCATCCATTCCTTTGGCGACAGTTTCGCCGGATTCCCAACCGGTATCGCCGGATGCCATTGCTTCATCTTTATACTGAAACAATTTCTTCAAGCCGAGCCCGAACAGAAGATCTTTGTTCGCATCCCCGGCATTGAAAATCGTCATGGTCACGTTGATTTTGCGGGCATTCAAGCCCAGCATGGAGAGAATACCCATGAAGGTACTGTCCATGCCGGTGCATTGTCCCAGATCAACATTGATTGAGGTGTATGGTGCGGTCTCAAGAGTTTTGGCAAGAGACCGCAGCTGGGGGGCATGTTCAAATGTTGCACGGCCATTGACCGTCACATAGTAATCCGTTCCTTTGTTTGTAATGGTAATGACCGCTGCCATGATCATGCCTCCTGTTTGAAGTCGATTTTTGCTTTGATACGGCGGATTCCGCTGCTGGAGCTTTCTTCCTTCATGATGTGGAATCCAACCAGATCACCGGTGTTGTTTGCATGAGGTCCACCGCAAATTTCTTTGCTGAATTCACCCATGGAGTAAACTTTCACGCGTTCACCGTATTTGTCGCCGAACAGACCGATCGCACCGGTCTGGCGGGCTTCTTCCAAGGTCATTTCTTCGCAGACGATGGGGAGTTTGTCGGCGATTGCTTTGTTGACGATCTCTTCCACCTGTTTGAGTTCTTCCGGAGTGACTTTTGCCGGATGGGAGAAGTCAAAACGGAGACGTTCCGCGTTGATATTGGAACCCTTCTGAGCGACGTGGTCGCCGAGAACCATCCGCAGTGCCTTGTGGAGCAGGTGGGTTGCGGTGTGGAGATAGGATGTTTCCACAGAGTGGTCGGCAAGACCGCCCTTGAACTTCATTTCAGCACCTGCACGGGAGAGTTCCTGATGCTTCCGGTATGCTTCTTCGTAGCCTTTCATATCGACAGTGAAGCCTTTTTCAGCAGCCATTTCAACGGTAAGCTCGATGGGGAATCCGAAAGTTTCGTAAAGGAAGAAGGCATTCTTTCCGCTGACGACTTTGTTCTGGATGTGAGCCGGGACACGGGAGATGAATTTTTCAAATTCCATGGTTCCGTTTTCCAGAGTCTTGGAGAAGAGAGCTTCTTCTTTTTCCAGTTCCAGCAGGATGTTTGCACGGTACTGTTCCAGTTCGGGATATGCTTCAGAGTAGTTGTCGATGACGATCTTGGAGAGCGGTACAGCGATGCTGCCCTGGATGCCGATCTGGTGAGCTTCACGGATGGCACGGCGGATCAGACGGCGCAGAACATAAGCCTGGTCGACTTTTCCGGGGGTGATGCCGTCAGCCATGATGAATGTTGCTGCACGGATATGTTCCACGATGATACGTTCGGACTTGCAGCGTTCTGCGGGAGCTTCTGCCAGACCGCGGAGTTTATCCAGTTCAGCGAAGAGAGGTGCGAACAGTTCTGTATCATAGCAGCTCTTCTTGCCCTGAAGGATCGCGGTAACGCGTTCCACACCCATACCGGTATCGACATTGCACTGCTTCAGCGGTTCAAAGGTTCCGTCTGCAGTCTTGTTGTACTGCATGAACACATCGTTCCAGATTTCGACCCAGAGTTTGTTTTTTGGGTCGAATGTTTCGGGGACCGGATC
>SUVT01000141.1 GCA_015061845.1 Lentisphaerota bacterium | reverse complement strand
GGACAAAAGGTCGCGAGTTCGAATCTCGCTATCCCGACCATTTTTTTGCCTTGATTCCAAGGCAAAAAAAATGAAGCCGTCAGGCTTCGCTTCATGCACCGACTTGTCCCGCCATAGCTTTAGCAACGGCGGAAGGTGCGCTTCATGGCACAACGTGCCGCTTCATACGGCGAAGCCGTGCTTCATAAACCGCCTTTTCAGACTTGGCACGGCGTAGCAAAGCGAAGACGGCTGAAGCATTGTTTCCGTCTTCATTTCATTACGCTGCGACAAGCCGCTGAAGCTCCACAATATGAAGCATCTCCCGTCTTCATTTCATTACGCCGCGGCAAGCCATTTCATTCCGATATGAAGCACTTCGCCTACGCTCCGTATGATGTAAGAAAATGGAAAATGAGAGTTTATCCGTTTGCAATACAACGCTATCCGCACTATATTATGACCTGCAATCCATTTATTTATGGCTGGATTTTTTTGTGTCTTGATTTTACCCCATGAATGACAGGTACTTATAGCGTAAATGCTCCCAAACAGAAAACAAATAGAGAACGCCAAATTCTCTCTAAATCGGTGTGTTTTGAATAAAGTTGCAGCAAATTCTCTGTTTGGTAAGGTCGGCGGTCGCTTATGAAAGAATTATTTGTTTGCGTTAGAGATAAAGATGTTACAGAATAAAAAAAGCGGCAAGATTTCTCCTGCCGCCAAGCGGACACCCTGTGACAGATGAGAAATATTTCACTCCAAAGTTGCGAAAGTGAAAGATTTTGGCATTTTTTTGGAATTTTTATCCATTTACAAAATTATTTGAATGTATTATAATATGAACAGAGGCAATTTCAAAAGTCTCCAAAAATGTCTGAAAATTCTTATTGTAATCTGTAAATGGAGTGTTTTCGGCTTGTCCTCCATAGTTTCAGCAAAGGAGGATGGCCGCCACGCTCAAACTACCATTTCCAGCTCATCAATAATCTTTTTTCAGTCAAGTTTTGTCGGACTTTTGAAATTGCCTCAACAGGTAAAAACTTTTGTCCAATGAAGAGGAGGAAAATATGATAAAAGCCGGTATTGTAGGATGCGGAAATATCAGCCGCACTTATTTGGGAAACAAAGATATGTTTCCCAATCTGAAAATCGTCAAATGCGCCGATATCAATCAGGAAGCCGCTGCAAAAGCTGCTGAAAAATACGGGATCGAAGCCTGTTCCGTAGAGGAGCTTCTCGCTGATCCTGAAATAGATATCATTCTCAACCTGACAACTCCGGGTGCCCATGCGGAAGTCGCTGTGGCGGCACTCAATGCCGGCAAGCATATTTACACGGAAAAACCGCTCGCCGTAAATATGGAAGAGGCAGATAAGATCATGGCTCTTGCAGCTGAGAAAAATCTCCGGGTCGGTTGTGCCCCTGATACATTTCTCGGCGGCGGACAGCAGACTTGCCGTTCCATAATCGACAGTGGAATTGTTGGTAAAATTTCCGGAGGAACGGCTTTTATGCTCAGTGCCGGACATGAACGCTGGCATCCCGCCCCCGCATTTTACTACAAAAAAGGTGCAGGTCCGCTTTTTGATATGGGGCCGTACTACATAACATCGCTTGTAAATCTTCTTGGTCCGGTCAAATGTGTTTCCGCACTCAGCAACCGTTCGACAGATTGCCGTATCGGTACAATGGTCAATCACGGTAAAAAATTTGATGTTGAAGTAGATACACATGTCAATGCACTTCTGCACTTTGAATGCGGGGCGATCATCAACCTGGTCATGAGTTTTGATGTCAGCGTAAAAAGTCCGGATATGAGCTGTATTGAACTTTGGGGTGCCCAGGGTGGTTTGCGGGTTCCCGATCCCAATACGTTCGGCGGCGAAGTCAAATTCGGCAAGGCTGGCTTGACAATGGGCTGGGCAAATGCCGCCAATACCTATATTTACAACGACAATACCCGTATCATCGGTCTTGCTGATATGGCTCTGGCAATTGAAGAGAACCGTCCGCACCGTGCCAGCGGCGAACTCGCCTACCATGTCCTTGATGTCATGTGCAGCATCATCCGCTCTGCTGAAAACAGAGAATATGTTGAGATCAAAAGTACCTGCAGCCGTCCGGCACCTCTTGCAAAGGGGCTGCATTCAGGGGAAATCAGATAACAGAAACCATATATTTTCAAAGAAGGAATTTTTATGAAAAAAGTATTGATCTTTCGCGGTGGCTGGGCAGGACATGAGCCTGTCGAAACAACCGAAATCGTTGCCGAAGCGTTGAGAGCAAAAGGCGTTGATGTTGATATCTATGAAGGGAATGAGTGTCTGGAACAAAAGGGGTTTGCAGCTCAATACGACGTGATCGTTCCAGCTATGACCATGGCTCAGATCAGCCGGGAGGCAAGCGCAGAACTTCGGGAAGCAGTGCGCACCGGAACCGGTATTGCCGGCTGGCATGGCGGTATGTGTGATGCTTTCAGAAATGATACACATTATCAGTTTATGACAGGTGCACAGTTCGTAGCTCATCCCGGAAATAAGATCGATTACCGTGTCAATATCGTGTCAGACGATCCCATCGTCAGCGGTATTGAAGATTTCGATTACCACAGTGAACAGTATTATATGCACGTTGACCCCTCCAATGAAGTTCTTGCCAGTACGATCACCAAAGGTGTCGATGCTCCATGGAGCAAAGATGTCACGATGCCCGTAATATTCAAACGCATGTACGGTGAAGGTAAAGTGTTTTATTCCGCTCTTGGACATTGCGGCGAAGAATTCAAGGTGTATCCACAGATCCTTGAAATTACTGTCCGCGGTATCCTCTGGGCAATGAAAGGGTAATGATTGCCGGGAATAACGGAATTTCAGATGCGGCTTTTGAGCCCTGCTGAAATTCCGTTTTCAGTTTTATAAAAGTCGCTTTTTGAGGCAATTTCAAAAGTCTGCAAAAATGGCAGAAAATTCAATATGATCAGGAAAGATTGAGGCAGATTTCTGCAGGATCAATTCTTATGGAAGAAAGAAACTGTTCTGCGGTTATTTTTTTTGAAAAAACGTAAGTTTTTCTGCTTGAAAACATAGGAAGGTGTGCTATTATTACCCCATAATACGGGAGAAAAAAATGGCGAATTTTGCCGAGTTTTTGGAAAAGGAATATCCGTTTGAGCCGCATTATATTTCCTGCGGTAATATGCGGATGCATTATGTGGATGAGGGAACCGGTCCGGTTGTCCTGCTTCTTCACTCCTGCCCGGCATGGTCTTTTGCATTCCGGAATCTTATCAAAGAGCTTTCCAAAGATCATCGTGTGATCGCTCCTGATATGATCGGTTACGGTCTTTCCGATAAGCCCGATGATTATGATTATTCACTTGACAGCCATATCGACAATCTGGAACGACTGACAGAAGAACTCAGTATTGAAAGGACTTCCATTCTCATGCACGGCTGGGGGGCAACCATCGGCTGTTCTTATGCCATCCGTCATCCGGACAAGATTACCACCGTTATTATAATGAACTCTATGGCTTTTACCGGATATAAGTTGTCATGGCGGCTCAAATTGATCCGCTGGGCACCGTGGCTTGCGGAACGGTTCATTGTTGATACCGATCTGATGTTCGGCGGCTTGAACAAGCTTCCGGCATTGGTTCAGGAGGGGTACAAGATGCCTTATAAATCCCACAGTGACCGGATTGCAATTTTGCGGTTTATTGAAGAAATGCCGTGTCATCCTGACGATAATTCCTATGAAAGCGTGGTGGAGATCGAACATGGCTTGTGGCTTTTCCGGGACTTCCCGGTATTGATCATCTGGGGCGGAAAAGATTGGCTCTATCCTGAAAAATGTCTGAAACGATGGATGCAGTTCTGTCCCAATGCAAAATTACGCCGTATCCCTGATGCCGGACGGTATATCACCGAAGACGCCTCTGAAGAATTTATTCAGACGGTCTATACATTTTTGAAGGGGAACCGTTCATGAGTCAGGGCAATGGAATACAGCTTCAGATGAATTTCGATGGCCATTCTGAAGAGAACCGGTTCAAAGAGCAGGTTTACGGCGCAGATTTTACCATTCTGTTTGAGATATCGGCACCAGCTTCTGATGTGGAGCTTTCTGCTGCATCGGCAAAGGTCGCTCCCCTGGCTGAATTTATCATGTCGAAGAAAGAATTTCCCTGCGGAATTGCCTTCGTCGACTCCAATCCGGATATTCCGTCTTATCCTGTGCTGGATTTTGCCTCTGCTGTAGCTCCGGAAAACAGAGATTCTCATGTGGTATATCTTTCCGGCAGGGGCAGGGATCAGGAAGATATCGCAGGTTTCTACGCTCAGTGTAAATTGCAGGGATTTAAGAATGTTGTTTGTGTGTCCGGAAGACCCTCTGTGAAACAGAAGAATGCAAGAGTTTTTGAAAGCGTCAACATGCTTCAGATGAACTTGGAAAGCGATTCTCCCCTGTTTGCCGGAGCGGTTGTCAATCCTTTCAAATATGAGATTTGTTCAGCTGTTGCTCAATCTCTGAAGCTTGCTAAAAAAGCACGGGCGGGAGCTTCTTTTGCTGTAACACAGTTTGGTTGGGATGCTGCAAAACTTCAGGAAATTTCCTGGCAGATGCACCGGAATCATTGTAATATTCCTTTGTTTGCCCGTCAAATGCTTCTGACACCTGCGGCTGCGGTGGAACTTTGTTCCGGTAATTATCCCGGGATTCGTTTTTCAAAAAATTTCCAGACCGCTATCCGGGCGGAAATGCAGCTTTCCACAGCTCAATTTCTGGCAGCTCAGTGGAAAAGGTTCCAGTTGAATGTCGCCGGTGCAAGATTTCTCGGATACAGCGGGATCCAGATCGGCGGGATCGAAACACTGGCAACTGCAAAAACAGCATATCAGATGATCCTTGAAAGTTTCAAAGCTTTGCCGACTTATCAGGATTGGCTGGAGGCTCTTAAGGATTATTACTCTCAAATGGATATTGCACCTTATCCATGGCGGTACTATCTTTTTGACAATCTGCTCCGTCCGGATGTTTCCCGTGAAGATGCTAGTGATTCCCGGAAGACGATTCCGGAGCCGCTTTCCGGAGAGATGTTCCGGTATAAGCTGGCGAAAAGTCTCTTCGCGAAATCACACCTTCACCCGGCAGCGGAACGGCGGTTCAGCAAAAAAATGATCGTCTCCTGCAAAGGGTGCGATAATTGCCGTTTGCCCCTGACCCAGTTTATCTGTCCGGAGACTTGCCCCCTGGGATTCTGTAATGGTCCCTGCGGAGAAGTCGATGTTTCCGGAAAATGTTTCCTTTCAGATGCAGAATGTATCTATGCAAAGCATGTCCGTTTAGCGGTGGCGTTGCAGGATTATGCCTTCCTTGAGGAAACGGTCATCTGAAAAATTTCAGTGTTATTTTATTTCTGTCATATTCTGACACAAAAAAAGCCCGGACTTTCATCCGGGCTTTTGTATTTGCTTGGAAAAGACTTACTTGGAAAGTCTTTCTTCGAGCTGAGCGAGCTGATCAGCAAGAGCCTTGGGAAGTCTGTCGAACTTCTTGTAGTGTTCTTTGATCATAGCCAGTTCGTTCTTCCAGCCTTCTTTATCGAAGGTGAGAAGTTCAGCGATGTCAGCATCGGTGACTTCGTTTTCGATACCGGAGCGGTCGATTGCATCAACTGTGGGCATGAAACCGATGGGGGTTTCGACAGCTTTGCCTTCGCCGTCGCAGCGTTCAAAGATCCATTTGAGGACGCGGCTGTTTTCGCCGAATCCGGGCCAGAGCCAACGGCCATCGGCGGTCTTGCGGAACCAGTTCACGCAGAAGATCTTGGGCAGCTTTGCGCCTTCGACCTTACCGATGTCGAGCCAGTGCTGGAAGTAGTCACCCATGTTGTATCCGCAGAAGGGCAGCATAGCAAACGGGTCGCGGCGGACGGTACCAGCCTTGAC
>SUVT01000019.1 GCA_015061845.1 Lentisphaerota bacterium | reverse complement strand
CGGCAAGAGCTTTTCCCATATCTCTGCCGCCGCCTTCGGAGTCTGTGTCGCAGTAGATCCGGATCTTATCGCGGTATTTTCCGCCGAGCATCTGCCAGACAGGCACGCCCCATGCTTTTCCGGCGATATCCCAGAGCGCGACTTCGATTCCGCAGACACCGCCAGCCTGACGGGAGTCTCCGCCAAACTGTTTGATTCTGCGGAAGATTTTTTCCACGTTGCAGGGATTTTCGCCGATGATACGGCTCTTCAGCATTGCGGCATAGGTTCTGCTGGAGGCATCCCGGACTTCCCCGTAACCCACAAGTCCCTGATTGGTATAAACTTTGATCAGAGTACAGCGTTTCGGGGCACCGTCGATATCAGCAAAACGGATATCTGTGATTTTCAGCGTTGAGGGATCAATTTTCATGGTGTTTTTCCTTTATATTAAATTTTCAGTAATGTTGTTGAGAATGGTGAACCATTTTTTGCGGTTCTTTCCGGAAAAATCATCCTGAGTTCCGATCAGAGTGATCGCTCCGATGATTTTTCCCTGTTGATCCTGAAGCGGAGTGGAGCAAGCCGCAATGTTCCAGCGGTTTTTCCGGAGATTCAGCGCAAAACCGTTTTCCCGGACTTCCCGGATCGCATCATAAAGCAGTTCCGGATTCAGCTTTTCGGGAATATCGGCATCGCAATGATCAAGAAGTTCCTGTATGGCCTCATCGGTTTCATCTGCCAGAAGAGCTGCTCCGACAGAACCTTCGATCAGGGGGAATGTGGAGCCGACCTGTCCGGTCAGCGCAACAGGTCCAGTGGGTTCTGCACGGAAATAAGTCAGCTGCAGATCCTCTTTCCGGACGGACAGCTTGCATGCGATTTGATATTTATCAGAAATCTCTCTGACTTTTTCACAAGCCTTTTCCAACAAGTTCACTTCATTGGAAAGTCTGAGTGTCAGCGGCAGAAGCCCATTGGAAAGAGTATAAACACCGTCCTCCGATTTGGAAACCCAGCGGTGTTTCAGCAGAGTCATGAGGATCCGGTAAGTGGTACTCATGGAGATTTTCAAGGAACGGCTCAATTCTGCCTGAGTTGCATTCTTTTCCGAAAGAACAAGCAGCAGTTGAATCGTTTTTTCCACGGCCGGTATCTTGTTGTTCATATTTGAACACCTCTGTTTCTTATTTGAACTGATTGTATTATAACATAAAAATAGAGGTTTGTCAAGAGCTGTTTCAAAAAAAGGGAAAAAATTATTCACAAATTATTTGTAAGAGGGGCGCTCAAGGAAAAACTGTAAGACTTATCCGGCAGCGCCGGAGGGGATGGCGCACTAGCGAAGGATCGGCTGGGGAACTGGGAGTACTAAGAGTACTGAGAGTACTGTTTTTGCGCCTGGGTGCGCAAAGAAATGATCCTGCGAAAAACCTTTTCTTTGCCCGTATTCTCCCAGTATTCCCAGTACTCCCAGTATTCTCAGAACCCGGGAAGAATGGCGCACTAGCGAAGGATCGGCTGGGGAACTGGGAGTACGAAGAGTACTGAGAGTACTGTTTTTTTTGTGCCTGGGTGCGCGAAGAAATGACCTTGCGAAAAACCTTTTTCTTTGCCCGCATTCTCCCAGTATTCCCAGTATTCCCAGTATTCCCAGAACCCGGGAAGCATTGCCTATCCGGCAGAGCCGGAGAGCTTCTATTCTTTGATCCGCACTTCCGGGACAAGTTCATTCACTGATTCAAAACGCAAATATTTCAGCGGTCCGCTTCCGGCGGGAATCTGATACCGGCACTGATACCACATGACTTTCTCCGAGTCACGGAACGGAAGCGTTTCTCCGGAAACTTCCCGGTACTGCATATCAACAGTATAGGCATCCGCAAGAAATTCAGGTCCTTCCCGGCGTTCCGTTGAGATATTTGAATTGGAAATATTCGTACCGAAAATCACCGGAAAATAGAACTTCTCTCCGGTTTTTTCCGATTGGAACACATGATTTCCCAGACGGAAATGTTCTTCATCCAGCATGAAGCCGTCAAAGAAAAGTTTGTACTTGATATCCGTCTGCACAGTGTGGGTAACGGTTATCGTTTCAAACTCCGGCGACTCTGCAGGGGCAAATTCGTTGTAGAGCTGCACCATAGTCATGGGGTCAAGATCGGAGAAATCTTCTGAACCGTATTCTGGATTCCAGACCAGATGGGCGGCATAAAGAAGATCGTAGAAAATACCGTTCCGCTGAAGTGTTCGGATGGAAGTTTCGCCCCAGTTGGAGATGCAGACCCCGTTTGCGTGAGGATTGTTGACCCGCCGTTTCCAGTCTTTGATATTGGTCGGGTTCAGGTTCGCAAAGGTGAAATCCCAGCCGTGATCGCTGTAAACATTGTCATATTTCCGGTTGACCGTCCAGTACCAATGGAAAATTTCCAGGTCGCAGGTGATGAGATCCGCAGAGGGATAGAGGGCTTTCTGAGCCTCTTTTCCGTCGGGAGCAGGCTTTTCCGCTCCGCCGATGGGGTCGCCATTCCGCCAATGGGAATCCAGAAATTTTTCTCCCCAGACAATGGGTTTGATCCCCCGTTCATTCAGCCATGCGCCGATCCGGTTGATATCTCCGGCATAGAGTTCTGTCACCTCTTTTTTGCGGCACTCCGGACACAAGCCGATGGTATAACATTCATCATGACAGATATGGATTTTTTTCGGATGGATCAGGTCGATGACCTCTTCCAGAAGATCCTGAAAGAGTTTATGATATCCCGGATTCAGCGGACAGCAGCAGTCGGGGAAGGGATCTTCGGGGCGTTCTGCCAACTCTCTGTGACGGGTCAGGAGATAATCGCTGTGTGAGAGTGACGGCATTTCCGGGATGATGTCCATGAACCGTTCTTTGCAATACTCCACCAGTTTGAGGAACATCTCCTGCGGGACGATTTTTCCCCCGCCGTTTTCGGAATGAATGGAGTTTTTCTCCCAGCCGAAACAGTTCTGCATGACGATCGTTTTTCCGGGATATTCATTCATGAATGCGGCATATTCCAGCCAGCCTTCATTGATTTCCGGATGTGATTTGTACTCCAGCGCACCGCCCAGTTCAAGCATGATCGTATTATACTTGCAGCGTGCGGCAAAGTCGATGATTCTGCAAAATTCTTCGTACCCTTTTTCCGTCGGTTCCGGCAGATAGAGTTTCAGTACCCGTTGCGGTAAAATCGGGGCAGCCTGAACAGAAATCTCCCGGAAACCATTGTCGCGGACATCGGAAATAAGTTCCTGCAAACCGTAAAATAATCCGGCATGGGTAGATGCCTTTACCGTTGCTCCGGTTTGAGAGACAGAAAGGATATACTCTTCCTCTTTCAGGTCATTCTGAATGATAAAATTCAGTTTGATATCAGCCTTGAGGCGTGCGGCAAAAACGGAAAAAATCTCCGGCAGCGGTTCAGCAGACACGAGTCGCGGAGAACCTTGCGGAAAATTGAGCTTTTGATATGTCATGGAAACTCCTTTCTTTGATGATTCAGTCTGGAATATAGCACTGAAAAAATAATAGTCAAGAGTACAGAAAAAATAGTTGAAAAGATTTGTTGAAAAAAGTATATTTTAAGGTATATTACTTCAAACGAAAGGAGTTTCAGAATGGAAAAGACGCACGCCGCTTACGATTTACATAATCATTCCTGCTGGAGTTACGATGCAAGGAATCTGCCGGAATTTTATTTCAAAAAAGCAAAAGAATTGGGGATGAAAGCATTTGCTGTCACCGATCATCATAATTTCGATGTGATCCCTTCAATGTTTGAACTTGCAAAACAATATCCGGGCGTTCCGTTTTTTACCGGAGCGGAAATTTCGGCTGCAACACCATTCGGCGATATGGATTTCGTTTGTCTCGGTTTGCCGAAAGAGCCGACACCTGCACTCAAAGAGTTGAGTGACGAACTTCATGTTTACTGTAATGATTTCGGGGCTGCTCTGGGGAACGTTTGCGAAAAAATCGGCTTCCCTCTGACAGCTGCAGACCGGAGAAAGATCATGCAGACTTACCGTCCGGATCATGTTCTTGATTTTCAGGGCGATTCTCATGTCTGTACAGAGGTGCTGGCTGATTATATGGTGGAACATGGGGTCGTTTCCACGCAGCAGGAGTGGTGCAATCTGATGTGGTGCGAACCTGAATATACCTGTTTCTATCCGAAACTGCCGTCAGCGGACCGGGTGGCAAAGATCGTTCATGAAGCAGGTGGGATCATTCTGATCGCTCATCCGTTCCATTATTTCAAAGATAAAGATCTCAAGCGGATGGATGCTCTTTGTGAGTTTGCAAATCTTGACGGCATTGAGTGCGCTCATCCGTCGACACCCATGGAAAACAGTTTCTTCTACCGTGAATATTGTGTCCGGCACAAGATGGTTTCCTCCGGCGGTTCAGATACTCATGGAGTGTTTGAAAGTTTCAAGAACAATTTTGCAGCGCATATCGGACCGGCTTACTGGCTGGATGAGCTGAAAGAACGGATCCATCTCTGGAACAGCTGAGGAACTCAGTTTTCTTCCGTTTTCAGAGAGGTTCCCTCAAAAGAGTCCTCTTTACAGATAAATTGTGTCAGTTTGATCTTGTTGGCACTGGCAAAATCAGTCAGTGCCTTTCTTTTTTCGTCAGAGAGGTCGCTTACTGTGATAAGGATCTCATTGAATTTTTTCTTCTTGTAAATCTTTTCCAGTTTGTCGGAATTTCCCAGGACATAGAACCCATAGATATTGAGATCCTGCAGAGCTTCATTATCATCACAAATCCCAACAATAAATTTTTCATTATGTCTGGTCGTGAAACCGCTGTAAAGATAAGAGAGGTAAAGTCTGCAATATAATCCGCCGCCATAGATCAAAACTTTCTGTGTATTCGGATTTTTTCCGAGATTCCGTTCATAAAGATGCCGGAATCCGAAACTTTCCAGATAATGGAGCAGAAAACGTTCCAAAATGATAAGCATAACGGAAAACAGGAAAAAGACCAGATAGAAACCGCAGAAATTTCTGAGACTTGTTTCCGGATTTTTCAGCAGAACGATCATGATCGTGTAGTTCAAGACAAAGCCGATGCAGCCTGCCAAAGCCAGAAAGATCATCAGCTGGAAGTACCGGCGGATTCCGACTCGCATCCAGAATGTTCTGTAAATTCCGGAAAGGCAGAGTGTGATCGTGAATGGCGCAATAAAGATCAGGAACCAGCCATGGAACATGTGCGGCGGTTTGAGTGCAGCAAAAAGATATTGGCAAAAGAGGAAGGAAGACAGCACAAGCACACTGTCAATCACAGGATGGAGCGCTGTGAAAAGGAAGTTCCGGTGCGGCGTTTTGATCCCGTTCAGCATACTTTCCATTGTGTCATAAAGTTCGATATGAGCATACTTGATAAAGGTGAAAATAATAATCAGGAAGACAATAAAAATAAGGGCGGGCAGTTTGCTGTCAAAGAAGACAGACACCATAGTTACGACAGAGAGCAGGGCTGAGATCCCATAAATGATGTAGGCTGTTTTGTGCTGATGTCCGGTCTCTTTCTGAATGCGGTGGTGAAGGTGATCATGGTCGCCCTGCATGATGCTGCTGTTGGGATCTTTCTTGACATACCTCCGCAGGATCCGCCGCCAGACGGCAAGAAACACGTCGAACATCGGGACACCCATTGCCATAAGCGGCACAAGGAGAGAGGTGAATGTCACGGCTTTTGCAGAGTATTCCATACTGAAATATGCGAAGAAAAGTCCGATGAACATGCTTCCGGTATCACCCATAAAAATTCTTGCCGGAGCAAAGTTGTACCGGAGAAATCCCATGCAGGCACCACAGAAGATCATCAGGAACGAAGCCATGATAAGCGATTCCCCGGAGACCAATATCCAAACTGCCAGCAGGAAGGATGATATACTTGCCAAACCTGCCGCAATGCCGTCAAGTCCATCGATCAGATTGAATGCGTTGATGATGAGAATGCACCAGATGATACTCAACGGCAGGCTGATATATGTTGGCAGCTGATAGGATAGAATATGCGTGATTCCGCAATCTTGAGAGAAAAGCCACAAGCCCGCTAAAATCTGTCCAAGCAGCTTTAGAATACTGCTCAGTTCAAATTTGTCATCAATGATTCCCAATACCAGAATCAACAGCGCCGGAAGAAAGAATGTCCTGAAAAATCTGTGCAGCTCTGCACAATATGCAATATCCCGTTCATGCAGCACTGCTGCCATAAGCCCGGTCGACAGAAAAAATGCCAGCCAGATCGCAATACCGCCGCCTCTGGGAATAATCCGCTTGTGCTGATGTCTTCCATGCGGCTTATCAATGAAACTGAGCTTCGGCAGCAGAATGACCGCACTTCTTGTCAAAAGAAGCGAACTTAAAAAAGCCGTGAGCATGTATGGCAGAAACGCAATGCACGTTTTCAGTATATCAGGCATAAAGACTCCAAAGTTTGTATTATTGAGAATACACAATGACCACAAAAAAGACCAGAACTGCCATCATCTTTTCTCGTAAATATAGAGGCAATTTCAAAAGTCTTCAAAAATGGCAGAAAATTCTTGTTGCGATCTGCAAATGGAGCGTTTTCGGTGGTTACCCTGTGGGTAGCCACGCTCAAACTACCATTTCCAACTCATCAACAATCTTTTTTCAGCCAAATTTTGCCGGACTTTTGAAATTACCTCATAAATTTGAAAATAATATAACCTTTCATTTTGTGAATTGCAAATTTTTTTTCAGAAAAAAGTTTCCTGTCTGAAAAAAATCAACGGCAGCAGCCCCGCATGGAGATGTCCCAGCGGTCAATAACATCATTTCCTTTCACGATCCAGAGCACATCAAAAAGGTTCACTGTCGGATCGCAATGGGAGACAATCAATTCCAGTCTGTCGCCCGGGTTCAGCTTCTTATCGGCGGGGAACGTAAGTCTGCCGTGTTCATCTCCGAAGTTCCAGTCATAGACGAACTCTTTCCGGATTTCTCCATCTCTGATCACAAGCGGCGGTGCACCCGGGGTGACATAAATCGATTTTGTTCCGGCATCGATCGTCGCAAGTCCGGGATGATTGGCACTGATCACGCTTGAAATCATCCGCAGGGCAGGGGGATAAACCGGCCCCCCATGTTCCACCCCCATATATTCAGCATCCATCATGCAGTAGGAACCGACTTGAATATCCGTGAGTTCCGGAATCAGAACATCTGCCGGAGAGGTCCCGGTTCCCGCTCCGGTATAGATCCGACAGGTGGGGACTTCTTTTTTCAACTGATTGAAAAGAGCTGCCCCGGCTTGCATGATCCGGGTGCTTTCTTTTGCTCGCTCTTCATAAGACGGAATATGCTGAAGGTGTCCCGCATAACACTGGATCCCATCCAGAACCAGCGTTGGAAATCCGGCGATCATCTTTCCAAAACTCAAAACTTCCGACGGTTGAACTCCGGTTCTGTGCATTTCAGAGTCAAGGTCGATCAGAACATGAACCGGTTTTTCCGCTGTCCCCTGTTCTGCCAGCAGCCTGACCTGTTCCGGATGATCCACAACGATTTGAAGTCCGGATATTTTTTGATTCAAAGCCTTGATCCGTTTGATCTTCCATGGCGCAGCCACCGGAGAGGTGATAAGAATATCCTGAATTCCGGCTTTTGCAAGACATTCGGCTTCAGAAAGTTTTGCTGCACAGACACCTTGGCAGTTCCCGGCAGCAAGTTGCCGTTTTGCGATTTCCGGACATTTATGTGTTTTTGCATGAGGACGCAATTTTTTTCCGGCAGCAAGTGCAAAATCACGCATCAGAATCAAATTTTTTTCAAAAATTTCAAGATCAAGAATTAAAGATGGAGTGTCGAGTTCTGATTTCAGCATAGCTTTCCTCTTTCTTTTAAAATATTTGCTGCCGCTTGTAATTGTTCTGTTGTCAGAGGCGTTGTCCGGACTGCCTGTAAAACGTCAAGATAATCTTCCCTGTAATAATAATTTGCGCCGAATTGTTCTGTAACGGGTGTGACCATCTGAGTATCGATCAGAACGGCGCCGCATTCTGTCAGGGTCAGACCGAGACATGCCAGCGCAAATTTTGAAGCTCCGGATTCCCGGTAGAACATGGATTCCCCGGCAAAGATCCTGCCGATGGAAACTCCATAAAGTCCGCCTGCGAGTTTTCCGGTGTTTTTGTTCCATGCCTCAAAAGAGTGCGCCCAGCCTGCCTGATGAAACTCCGTGTATGCTCTGTGGATCTCCGGAGTGATCCATGTCTCTTCATCGCCCCTGTCTGCACAGAAACGGAGAACTTCTTCAAAGGCAGTATCGACTTTCAGCTCAAAAGGTCCATTTTTCAGCAATCGTTTGACTGTATGCGGTATATGGAATTCGCTGAGCGGGATCAAGCCGCGTCCACGGGGATGAACCCAGGGAATCTTTTTTGCATTGGAATCTTCCGGCCAGGGAAAGTAACCGTGCCAATACGCTTCCTGAAGCATGGGAAGAGTAATCTGATCTGTATAAAAAAATTCTTCATCCAGTTCTTCGGGAGAAGGGAGAAATGAACGTTTCATATAAGGTTCAGCAGATGGCATCAGTAGTTCCTTTCAGAGGTCAGTTTGTACCGAAATATAACAGCTCTGTCAAGATTTTCAAACAGAAATTATTTCATATCATTGATTTTTTTTAGAATCATGCTAAATTATATCCCGAAAATAAAACCAAAATACAAAAGGATTTTGTTATGGAAGACACAAAAGAAACAAAAAAAACAACCGGATTCAATGGAAAGCAATTCATTATCTGGATGGCTGCTCTGATCATCGGGGCAGGTCTCGGTTTGCTGAAAGTTGAATGGCTCAATGAGTTTTTCAATTTTATTGCGGCAGTCTATACCCGTCTGTTCAAGTTCATTGCTGTTCCGACGATCGCTCTTGCAATCACCACAACCCTTGCGTTGCTCGGTGCAAAGAAGAACACCGGGAAAATCTTTTTACGGACAATTATCTATACTCTTCTGACAACACTTGCCGCATCCGTTGTCGGAGCAGTGCTTTACAAGCTGATCAAACCCGGAAATCTTCCGGCTGAATTGATCAAACAGGGTGCCGCTGATGTCCCGCAGAATCTCGACAAAGTGACCTATTATGATCACATTCTTTCTGTCATTCCTGATAATGTGCTTGGTCCGATCTCTTCCGGGAACGTGCTGAGTATTCTGCTTGTTTCCGCAGCCATCGGTCTGGCATTGGCATTCATGAAAGAATCTGAAAATATCAAGGTTCTCTTGAAAGGGATCCTCGGTTTGCAGGAAGTTCTGTTCACTCTGATCAATGCGTTGGTCTGGACACTTCCGCTTGGTATCATCGCATTCTCTGCCCAGCTTTCCGCTCAGCTCTCTGCCGGTGTCGTTGCCGGGTCTGTTGGAAAATATGTTGCTGTCGTTTTGGGAGGAAACCTGCTTCAGTTCTTCATTATTCTGCCGTTGTTCCTGCTGGCACGCGGTTTGAATCCTTTCAAAGTTTTCCGCGGTATGCTTCCGGCGGTCATGATGGCTCTCTTCACCAAGAGTTCCACAGCAACTCTGCCTGTGACGATTTCTTCTGCAGAAAATAATTTGAAAGCAAAGAAAGAAGTCTCCCGCTTCATTCTGCCGATCTGCTGTACCATCAACATGAACGGCTGTGCCGCCTTTATTCTTGTGACCTCTCTGTTTGTTATGCAGAACGGCGGAATTCCGCTTACATTCACCACGATCCTTTTGTGGATCCTGATTTCCGTTATTTCTGCAATCGGAAATGCCGGTGTTCCCATGGGCTGCTACTTCCTGACACTTTCCCTTATGGCTGGTGTCGGCGCACCCATCGGTATCCTCGGTATCATCCTGCCGATCTATACCATCATTGACATGATCGAAACAGGTGTCAATGTATGGTCAGATTCCTGTGTCTGTTCTATTGTGGACAAGGAACTTTCCAAAGAAGATCTTGCCTGAGATCGTTCCCGGCTACAAAAAAACTGGAAGTTTTCAGGCTTCCAGTTTTTTTTTGATCTGTTTCAGCGGTTTATTCGCACCAGCCGGCACCCAGATAATATGACATGTTGGACTGAGTTGTATCAAGTCTTCCGAACTGCACAACGATGGGTTCGCTTGCCCGGATCCTCAAAGCGTACTGCGTAAGAAGAGGGATCTGATGTCCTCCGAGATCTTCCGCAAGATCCATACGCAAAGAAATGATCCGTTCCGGTGGGACTGTCACAGGAATATCCTTTACCGGATCCCGGTCGCTGTAATACACATCGATTTTCACATCCACTGGTTTATCGTGGGTGTTGAACAGCATGAGAGCCTCATGAGCGATCATCGCACTGTCGGGATTTTTTGCAGGCAAATACCCGTCAGGGAAATACCAGGTCTTTTTTCCACCTTCCATGGAGTTCTCCTTTTCAGGGCATTGTAACGCCTTTTTTGATGATGATATTACCGTATTTTCTGCCTTCTCCGGTAACGACTACGGCGAAAGTTTTCTTTGCCCGTTCGTAGAAAGCAAACCGTTCGATGTAATCGATCCGGTCAGCATCTTTTCCGAGAACCGCTTTGCAATCTTTCATGAGATCGGGGTCGATTTCATCGCCGGGGACAGGCTGCATCATGACAACCGGTTTTTCCACATACTGATCAAGCTCCATGAGTTTCAGGATTGCAGCCATAAGCTCGGAAGAGGTTACGGCATCCACACGGACAACTGTTGAATTCATGGAATATGCCGGAAAATGGGCATCAGAGATCACAAGTTCGTCACCGTGTCCCATCTGTGCAAGGATTTTCAGAAGATCGGGGGAAATAATGGCGGGAATACCTTTCAGCATGTTTATACTCCTTATGTTGCAGGTTTGAAGAATAATATATTCACCATTTCAGTAATTGTCAATGTCGTTTCTTGACTTTTTTATATTATGAACGCAGCTGTCCGTTTCCGACAGCCACCCATTTGTAGGTGCAGAGTTCTGCCGGACCGACAGGACCTCTGGCATGAAGTCTGTCTGTACTGATCCCGACAACTGCACCCAATCCATAATCTCCGCCGCCGGAAAGACGGGTGGAGGCATTGACCAGAACAGAAGCGGAATCCACGCCTGCGATAAATTTATCGGAGAGCTGCAGCGAGTTCGTAATGATTCCATCTGTGTGTCCGGAACCGTGAAGTGCAATATGTTTCATTGCTTCTTCAATTCCATGAACGATCCGGATGGAGAGAACCGGACCGAGATATTCCGTATCCCAATCTCCCTCGGCTGCCGGCAGGATCCCGGGCAGAATTTTCAAAGTTTCAGCACATCCGCGCAGTTCCACTTCCTTTTCCTGTAACGCTTTGGCAATTCCCGGGAGAACCCGTTCGGCAGCTGCAGCATCCACAAGCAGGGTTTCCAACGCATTACAGACTTCCACCCGCTGACATTTCGAGTTGACGATCAGAGAAACTGCCATTTCTGCATCGGCATCCTCCGCAACATACTGGTGACAGATTCCGTCATAATGCTTCAAAACAGGAATTCTGGTTCCTTCTGCAATGGCTTTGATCAAACTCTTTCCGCCGCGGGGAATGATGAGATCGATATATTTTTCCTGTTTCAACAGTTCGCTGACAACAGAACGGTCGGAGCTGTCGATGAGCTGGATCACATCTTCCGGCAATCCAGCTTCCAGAGCGGCGGAGCGCATGGCATCCGCCAGGATCCGGTTTGTCCGGAGACATTCCGAACCGCCTTTCAGGATCACTGCATTTCCGCTTTTCAGGGCAACAGCCGCAGCATCGGTGGTCACATTCGGACGCGCTTCATAGATCATTGCGATAACTCCGATGGGAACGGCGACCCGTTTGACCTGAAGTCCGGAGGGCATGGTCCGACCTTCCAGAACATTGCCGACCGGATCGGGCAGGGCGGCAGCTTCTTTCAGACGGTTCACCATGTAATCAAAAATCTTCTCTGTGACTTTCAGACGTTTCCGGAATGCAGGTGTCAATCCGGGAGCTGCTTCAAGATCGGCTGCGTTCGCTGCGAAAACAGCTTCTTTGCAGTCCAGTAACTTTCCAGCCATCCGGTTCAGTGCATCTGCACGGCAAGCTCCTGACATTGTCCGCAGGACCTGAGCGGCATCTTTTGCCCGTCTCGCCAACTCTTCAACAGTAATCATAAAAATATCTCCGCGTTACGGTTTGTGTGTTCAAAGAATTTTGAAATTTTCCGGTTTTGTTGCTCTGCTGTACTCCACATCCGGTTTTCCGAAGAGAAGCACGGCAGAAATTTTATACCCTTTCGGAAAATTCAGACGTTTCTGCAGTGTTTTGTTCCATTTGAAGGCATGGACGGCAAAGCCGCACCAGCAGGATCCCAGATTATAAGACTGCAGAAGAAGATCAAAATAACTGAGAGCGATCCAGGGATCTGCATCCGCACAGGGGGCTTTTTTCGGCGTTGCTGCTACGATCATATGCGGCGCACCCCGGTAAATCACATCTTCCCCGTTCCTGATGGATTCCAGAAAACGGTTGATTGCCGGATAGACCCATTTCATGATCCCGGTGTTGACCAGCTTCAGGATCATCCGGTTTGTCTCCTCCCGGTAGTAGAGCATCTCTTCTTTTGTGTCGATCACCCGGAATATCAATTTGTGATCATTGCACCCGGTGGGTGTCCATGCAAGAGATTCCTTCAGCTTTTCCAGAATTTCCGGGGGAAGAGTTTCCCATTTATATTTCCGGACACTTCTGCGCTGCCGGAGCAGGGAGAGCATATCTTCCGGAGAGGGCAGGGGCTTGATCGGTTCGCATTGATCGGCAGAGACCCCGTTACAAGTCAATGCGCCTGTCGGACAGATCGCCAGACAATGCTGACAGTTCAGACAGCTTTTTTCGTATTTATCCGGCAGAAACGGATAACCCTGTTCATCTTTCTTCAGGATTTTAATAATGCAGTCTCCGGTACATTTTCCGCACCGGAGACATTTTTCTTTATTGATGTTGATCATATTTCTGTTTTACTTCCTTTTCATTTCTTCTGCGAGTTTGAAATATTTTGCCGCATCGGCAGCTTTGCCGCGTTTCTTATAATAGACCGCCAGATTGTATGCGGCAGGGGCATATTTCGCTTCGACCAATTGTTTGAAGATCGCTTCCGCTTTGAAATCGGCCTTGACGAGCATATCCATCCCGCCTCTTTCATATTTGAGCGCAAGATCGTTGAAACATGCCGGATCATTCTGTACGATCCCGGCGATCATTGCTGCATCTTCTTCTCCGGGCGGTTCTGTCAGATCCGCAGAAAAGAATTTCTCGTTTTTCATCTTGACAAAAAACTGATAATGAACGACTTCCATATCTTTTACGGTTGCGGTGTTGATATTCAAATAAAGGTTGTCATTGATCTTCCACATCTCGTTTGTACAGTGAGATGCCAGAAGTTTGTTGAAGTTCTTTTTGAGAAATTCTGTTTGCTCCTTTTCACTCAATTTTTGATATCCCGCCTTTTTGAAGGAGTTCACAAGTGCGATTCTGTAGTGCGCATTGATTTCCTTCAGGGTGTCTTGGGTGGAACGGAGATAAGTATCTCCCGGAATACTTGTAAACTCATTTTCAGCCCAGCCTAACACATGATCCAGCTTGAAAAACAGATTTTCATCAATGCGTTCATTTGTCGTTTTGTAATCGT
Organism: Lentisphaerota bacterium; assembly: GCA_015061845.1. Classification (GTDB taxonomy): domain Bacteria; phylum Verrucomicrobiota; class Lentisphaeria; order Victivallales; family UBA1829; genus SIG79. The sequence goes on along the minus strand of SUVT01000019.1, from coordinate 22,065 downwards.
AGTTCCAACCGTTGATTTTATACTGACGGGCAGGTTTTTCAGAAATCATATCCTGCTGTTTTGCTGTATTTTCCGGAACATATTTTTTCCCTCTGTTTTTGTCGCTTTTGAGTGCCAAGTGGGCAAAATTGGAAGAAAATTTCTTTTTGATTTCCTTGAACTGTTTCAAAGCGACTTTATCTTTCAGGAACTGTTTTGCGGAATCACTTCCCATATCTGCCGCAATTTTCATCCATTTCAAGCCTTCCTCATAATTTCCGACAGTTGCTTCGAGTAATCCGATATTGAAGGCTACATCACTGCGCGGGCTTAATTTATAACTTGTCCGAAAACAGAGAATTGCCCGTTTTGTATCCCGTTGATTTTCATGGTATGAAAAGTTGACACCCAGCTTCAACCATCCGTCAGGCTCGCCCTGCAATGCGGCAAGCTCAAGATATTTGCTGGAATCAGACAAATGATTGAGTTCCTGGAGGATACAACCCAAAAGGAGTTGTGCTTTCGGATGTCCATTCTCATATTCATCACCTTCATTGCCTTCGGAAGCTGCTGCCAAGTATGCACCGGCCATTATCATAGCGTCCTTGCTCCCCTTGGAAAGAACGATCATCAGTCTGCCGGTCTCATAACAGGCACCCTGATATCTTGTTTTGTCGGCAAGTTCCTTCATGATCACATACGCTGCTTTTTCATCCTGTTTGCAGCCGATGCCGGAGGCAAGCATAAGTCCATAAATATAGCGGGAATTCAAATTCCCAAGATCTGAGGCTTTTTTATGATATTCCGCCCCTTTTTTCATGTTTTGTCTGATCTGGATCTCTATTTTTCCGAGATAGTTGAACGCTTCCGCATTATTTTTCTCTGCCAGTTTCAGAAAAATCTTTTCAGCTTCCTCTATTTTCTTATCGTGTAAAAGTTGAACGCCTTTTTGGAGTTCTGTTTCAGATGCTCCGCAAAACACGGCAAAACCTGCAATCAATAATCCGCAAAATCCTGCTTTTACCTTCATAGCAATTCCTTTCTTCAAATTATTTTTTATTACACATCGGTACTATAACAATGAAACGTCATAAAACAATAAAAAAAGTATTTTTTTTTAATTTTTTTTCAATTTTTTTTCAAAAAACATCTTCCGGATCAGTGCTTGAAAAAAGAGGAATGCAGTGTATATTGCAGAAACAATCATGATATAACTGCCTGAAAAGAGGGTTTTTACTATGAAATTTTGCGCAATCCAGGTCCCTTACGGGAAAACAAAGGAAGATACAGAACGGTCCGTTGAATTCCTGATCAATGAACTGAACAGCTGCGATGGATCACTTGATCTGATCCTTACTCCGGAATACTCCAACGGTCCCGGAGAACTTACTCCGGAAGAGGCTCTTCCGTTTTATATCGCTCATACAGAGAAACTTGTGGAAGCAGCTGTCAATGCCGCAAAACGGTGCCACGCAACCGTTGCCCTTTCCGGATGTTTCAAGATCGGAGAAAATTACCGGAACACGACAAGAGTTTTTCATCCGGATGGAACCATTGCAGGAGATTATTACAAACAGCAGCTTGTTCTGCGGGAACCTGCGGAGCATGGTGTGGAAAATGCTCATACCCGTGAATGGTGTCCCCCGCCGATCGTGGAATCCCAGGGACTCCGTCTGGCTTTCCTGACTTGCTATGATGCTTACTTTGAGGAATATATCGCACACATCGCTTACCGCAGACCGGATGTAGTTCTGGTTGCCGCATTCCAGCGCGGAGAGCCTTGCGAAAATCTGCGCCTCATGAATCAGATGCTGGCTTATCATGCCGGAGCTTTCGTGCTGCGGTCTTCCGTGGCCATGGGAGATGACAGTGTCAAAGGCGGAACTTCTCTTGCAGTCGATCCCGCCGGAAAACTTCTGGCTGATTTCGGACAGAAAACCGGAAAGATGATCGTCGATATCCCGGATCCTCATTGGAAATATTGCCGGACAAACAGCTACGGTGGCTCCATGATCTCCAACTGTGATTTCATTGAGCAGGGCAGAACCCCCTGGAACTACCGTGCTTGCGGCAGCTGTGTCAAACCGGATGTTTACCAGATGGGATATCCCAGAGTTTGCGCTCACCGGGGATTCAAGACCATTGCTCCGGAAAACTCTCTTCCGGCATTCGGGGCAGCTATCGCGCTCGGTGCAGATGAAATCGAGTTTGATGTCCGCTTTACCAAAGACGGCGTGCCAGTTTCCATCCATGACCCCGTGCTGGAACGTGTCTCCAACGGATTCGGAACTGTGGAGGAAAAGACGTTTGCTGAACTGGAAAAGCTGGACTTCGGGGCAAAATGCGCTCCTCAGTTCTCCGGTCTGAAGATCCTGAAAATGGAAGATATCCTGAAACGCTTTCCCCGGCAGGCGATTCTGAATATTCATATCAAATCCGACGGAAAGAATGTTTATCCGAAAGAAAATATGAAGAAAATCGTGGATCTCATCCATGAATACGATTGTGTCCGTCACTGCTATTTCATGGGTGACCCCTGTGTGATGGAAACGGCGATCGAAGTTGCTCCATATATCCGCCGCTGTATGGGCGCAGACAGCAACCCGTGGGGGATCGTGGATAATGCCATCAAATATCAGTGCGCCATGATCCAGCTGTTCAAGCCCTATTTCAATCAGAAGATGATTGACAAAGCTCATGCGAACGGAATCATCTGCAACTTCTATTACAGTGATGAACCGGAAGAAACGATGCAGTTGCTGGAAATGGGGATCGACACGATCCTGACAAACGATTATTTCCGTATAGCTCAGGCACGCGACAAGTTTGTGAAAGATAAAAAATAAAAAAATCCGCATTTTTTTTGCAAGATCTTCACATTTTCAGCGTATCAGAAATGATGTTTGAAAAATCATTGAGAAAAATCAGAATTTTCATTTGATTTCAAAAACATTCATGCTATATTGCGCCGTACCGAGTGGTAAAAAAATCAAAAAATGTGGAGTCATGAAATGCTGAAAAAAATTGTTGCTGTTGCGGCAGCCTGCGCAGGCTGTCTCTCGTTCGCCGGGGTAGTCGATCATGGAGATTATACAGGTTTTCCCAATGTGAATGTGGATGCTCATCTGAAACGGATCGCTGATAAACATTTTCCTGAAATTGCCCAGCCTGTTCCAGCTGTAATGATACCCAGACGAGCGGCATGGAATCAGGATATTCGAAAAGCTGCTGCCGGTTTGAATGTAAAGCAGTCTGAACTTGATGCCATGGTAGATGTAATTCTTGATCCTGATAAACCGCTGGTCAAGGCTCCCCACGAAAATCTGCTTGAATTTGAACTCTACGCTGCCGGAATGAAGAACGTTGTCCGTACCGAGAAAGCAGATACTGTTTACTGGAAAAAAATTCTTGCTCTTCCTCTGGAAAAACGCCGGTATACCACAATTCCTGTTATTTATCAGACCTATCGAATCAATCAGGACTGGTCATTTGAGGCAAGAAAACAGCCGATCAAGGAGGTCAAAGCTGCTCTGGATGCCGGTTGTGTTGATACTCAAGGGTGTTATGAGGCTCTGTTCAAAGCAGGGGCTTTCCCTTATGGCTTCAAACCCGATAGTATAGATCGTATCAAACTGATGTTCCGGAGTTATTTTGTTAATTTCACACCCCAGAAAAGTTGGCGTTATACCAATAGGATGGATTCCTTCAGCAGATCCTGGGGGCGCGGCGAAGGCGTATATTCCGGCTGGTCAGCTCCAGATTTTATTTATACTCTCAAGATCAGATCCGAAGAAACGCTTCGCAAAATGTGTCAGCAGGACCCCGCTATCCGGGATCTGATCGTTGCGATCGGTTTGACAAACAGACACATGGAGAATATGCGGAAGGTTGCTTTCGAGTTTGCCCGTCAGAGCGAGATCAATTACCCGATTCTGGCTTTGCGTTTGCCCCTGGCTGAGGCGCAGGAACTCTTGAAGAATTATCCGGAACATCACAAACTCCGGGATCTTCTTGTTATTAAAAGTTTGAAAGGGGAAGCCAAAATCAAGGCAATCGATGAATATGTCGCAAAATATCCGGACTATACTCCTGCCGATATGCCGAAGACTTCCATTGCGCTCAATACTCACGCAGAACTTCATGCACTCGCCGGTGCAGAACTCTTCAAACTCGGACGTCCCATGGAAGCCGCGGAACGCTGGGTGAAAGGATGTGCTCCGGAAGATATCGCCCTGGTGGCAGAACAGGTTATGACGATCGAGCAGCTGATTGCCTTCTGTGATAAACATTTTCCGGAATCCATCTGGAAAGAGTTCTTTATTTATTCTGATGATTGTGCCGGAAACGATAAACTTCTGTATCCGGATACGATCATGGATTCGGAAGCTGTTGGTTTCTGTCTCAAGAATCTGCTTGCGAGACGTCTGATGCGTGCAGGCCGTTTTGAGGAAGCAAAAAAATATTTCAGCGGAGTCTGCACACGGTATTATGCAGAGCAATTTTTTGAACAGAAGAAAATTGCTGATTCCGCTACTGCGGGAAAAAAAGAAAAAGCCATTGCTTATCTGAATATGGCTCTTCTGGTAAAAACACACGGAAATATTCTTTTCGGAACATTTCTGGAACCTGATAATCTGATCTGTGACGATGAATTCCCCTGTGTCTGGGGGACAAAACAGAAAGCCGTTAAGCTCAATAAGCCGAACCTCAAGAGAAAAAGTTACCGGTTTATTGCCGCAAAGTACTATGGTGCAGCAGCTGAACTGACTTCTGATAAGACTCTCAAGGGCAATGCGTTGTGGATGGCTGGAACTCTGATCAAAAAAGCCAGTCCGAAGGATGCCGATGTCTATTTCAAGAAACTTTACTATGTCAATAAACACCTGACCCGCCGTAACTGGTTCCTGCCGGAAAAAGAGATTTACTCTGATACTGCAGACTTTGTTGCAAAACAGTATTTTTCTGTCGGTCCTATCACAGAGATTAAACTGTCTCTACCGACAATCCCTGTCATGGAATTGCCAAAAGATCAGTCTCCCAAAGCGTTGCTGGAATACGGAAAAACGATTATTCGGAACCACTATAAATATAATTCCGAGAATATACTGAAAGCTATGTATGCCCTGAAAGTTGCCGGAGATAAAGGTCTCGTTGAGGCAGATGTCTGGAATGCAGTCGCCCAGTATACCATCTTTAGAAACTATATCTCTGCTCTTGCATTCCTCCGCAAAGCTGAAAAACAGGATCCGGACTCTGCTTTTGTCCTGCACGAACTTGCACATGTCTATCATACTCTGGGTTATTGGAAGGAAGGAGTCACGCTCTTCCATCGGGTGGCGGATACCAAGACTTCTGACAAGGAGTTTATGGGATTGGCAAGTTATAATCTGGTAAGACTTTATGCCAACGGCAAGTACGGGGTGAAGCGTGATCTTTCTACCGCTAAATACTATCTCAAGAAAGCCCGTGAAGCCGGTTGTGAATATGCTGAGGATTACAAATTGCCGAAAAAATAACTCAACGTTACGACCTGATTTAAGTCATATAAACCAAAAAACAGAAAGGAACGTCTTATGAAAAAATTGTTTTTACTGGCGGCTCTTCTTGTCACAGCCTCCGTTTTTGCTTCAGAAGCAGCGGTGAAAGATGTTATCAAGGCTTATCGAAAAGCAGATGCAGCTTTCGACTTGAAAATGTTTGATTATTTGACGGGTGATTTTTCAACGGAAATTATGGGGAAAAAAATAGATCGCCCAACGATGTTCAAGACTGTAAAAAGCTTCAGGACGATGCTTGAAACTGACGATCTGGAAGTTTTTGTTGAGTCTGCTATGCGGATTCAGGGCGTAAATATGACTGCAGATCAGCGTAAAAAAATCCGAGCCATGAAAGATTCTGAAAAGAAAACTGCGCTGCAACTGGGAAAAGAGCAGGTGAAACAACTTCAGAAATTTGCTGCGATAGGTGCAAATAATTTGGATTTCAAAAAATGTGTAGTTAATGGCAATAACGCTGTGGCAGTAGTCTCCTTTTTTGAACCGGTTTCCGGAAAAAGTGTTTCCGGGGAATATATTCTTATTAAGAAAAACGGGAAATGGCTGATCAAGTCTGTCAATCTGCAAATGCCCCAAAAATAAGAGCTTTTCCCGGATTTACCGGAGCAAACAGAAAGCAAAATGCCCCGTTGGTGAATTTCTCACCAATGGGGTATTTTTTTTACTGATCCGTTTGTATAAAAAATCTGTTGGTAATATCGTTGATTCAAGGTGAAAAAAACAGTTTATTTCTTTTTCTTATTTGCAATTTCTGTGGTGTGGTGCTAAATTAATATAGTAATGGCTATAACGATTATGCAGTAAAATAAAGCAAAAACAGAGGAGAAATCCAAAATGAAGAAGAGATACGCTGTTTGCGGCGTTTCCATGCGTGCAATTTTTATGTACATCCGCCCCATGTTTGAATCTTTTGCAGATTCTGCCGAACTTGTCGGTATGCTGGATATCGACCCCCTGCGGTTTGATGTTTGCAGAGATGCAGTTCCCGCAGCTAAGGATGTCCCCACTTATATGGCAGATGAATTTGAAAAGATGCTGGAAGAACAGAAGCCGGATGCGTTGATCGTTGTCTGCATGGACTGCGCTCACAAGCACTATGTGGTGGAAGGTCTGAAACATGGTCTTGATGTGATCTGCGAAAAGCCCATGACCACCAATACAGAAGATGCTCTCAAGATCCGCGAAGCAGAAAAGAACTCCAAAGGGAAGGTCATCTGTACATTCAATTATCGTTACAACCCCGTTCATACCAAACTCAAAGAGATGGTTCTCGCCGGAAAAATCGGTCGTGTCACCCATGTCGACCTGAACTGGTATATCGACATTCATCATGGCGCAAGCTACTTCAACCGCTGGAACCGTATGCGCGAAAATTCCGGAAGTCTCTCCATCCACAAAGCAAGCCATCACTTTGACCTTGTGAACTGGTGGATCGACGGTATTCCAATGGAAGTTCATGCTTTCGGAGCCCTGAACCATTACGGTCCCAACGGCGTTTTCAATCCCTCCAAGAAGAACGGCAGACACTGCACCGGCTGTCCGGAAAAGAAAAATTGTGCTTACCAGAGACGTTTCTCGACCCGCAACAAAGATCGTTCCATTATTGACGATCACCTCGCGGCGTTCCAGACCGTGAAGAAACTTTTCACCAACTACACCCCGGATATGTGTATTTTTGATGAAGAGATCAACATTCATGACACCATCGTTGCAAATGTCAGATACAAAAACGGTGCTTTGCTGAACTATTCAGCAAACTTCTCCACACCTTACGAAGGATACCGTCTTGCCATCAACGGAACCCACGGACGTCTGGAAACAACAGAGTTCGGCGGAGTCGGACGCAGTATTATTTCAGATTTCCATGAAGGCGGACACCAGTACATTGATTACTATCCGATTTTTGAAGGTCGTGAACGGATCCACGTTCCCCAGGGCAGCGGCGGACACGGCGGTGGTGACCCCAAGATTCTGGAAGATATTTTCCTCGGAGAAGATCCCGACAGAAAGTATGACATCCTCGCGAAGTCTGTCGACGGACTGCGTGCGATCTCCATCGGCGATGCTGTTTATAATTCAATCGTTAACGGCGGAGTCCAGGATTTGAGTTCTTTCATGGAATAACAATCCATTAAGATAGATTCTTCAAAAGTAACTCAATCAGCGTTTTTGCTGATTGAGTTGCTTACAGTATTTGCGGTGATCGCAGTATCCACAAGTAACTCGATCAGCGTAAATCGCATATTAGTTTTTCTCATATTTACCTCCAGTTTCGGTTAGATTTTTATTACATAACACTTGATAATACGCCTATCCAAATATTTGTAGTTATTGCGATCATCGCAATTCTTGCAGGTATGTTATTACCAGCACTCAACAACGCAAGAGAAAAAGGACGTTCTTCCGGCTGTATCAATAACTTGAAACAGTTCAGCATGGGGGCCGCATCTTACTCTCAGGAATATAATGATTATCTGATGCCTCGCATGCATTGTGAGGTGGCTCCCGGCAGAAACGGAGCCGTAAACAACTTTTTGACGGCTTATACTTATATTCCTACCTTTGTTGGTGCCAAGTATGAAACTTGGACAAGTGGAAAGAGTATTAACGGTTGTCCAAGCCGCAGTGATACAGGCAGAGCCGGTATTACTGCAAATCCGTATACTTATAAAGCAAACAGTTATGCGATGTGTCAGCAGGTTTGCGGTCAGGGGATGGATGGTACTGATACGACAAAGTGGGTTTTTCATAAAGTTACGGCATTGAAGCGTCCTGCACACTATTATCATTTCCACGACAGTGAAATGCACCAGTCCGGGCGTTCCAACTATTTCTTTGATGTAGAACGCGGTGATAATCACAATTATACAGACTTCCGGCATAATGGCGGAAATTCGGCAAACTTTGTTTGTGTTGACGGTCATGTGGAAGTCAGTAAACCGAAGTATATGTACAAAGTTGCCAATGAACAGGCTGCTGCCGTATACAAAGATGTTTATTCCAAGTACAATCCTTTGTCCAATAAAGAAAACGGATGGAAATAACAGGGAAGGTGCAGTATGAAAAAAATATTTTTTCTTTTATTTGCTGCTGTAACCGGATTGTCTGCCGCAGAAGATCCGGCTCTGCTGTTTGATGCGACATACGAAAGCAACAGTGATAAGGCGGAATTTGCAAAAGGCGATAAAATCGCTTATGCTTTTGTTGCTTCTGACCGTGTCCTGAAAAAAGTTCCGGGCATGAAACAGGGAACAAAGGCTCTCGTCCGGACAAATGCTCAGAGAATGTTTTATCGCGCACCCGGAAATTTCACTGCTTCTCAGGGAACAGTCTCTTTCTGGTTTCAGATGGTCAATTATGATCTTGCTAATGATGATTTGCAGACGATTTTCTCTATCATTGACAGTGACGGACGCAAGTGGCCCGACGGGTATCACTTCCGGATCCTCAAGAACAGAAAAGAGTGGAAGCATTTTATTGTAGCGCAGATCTACTATAAAGATTCCAAAATGTCTGCGGCGCAGAATATTCAGACGCAGCTTTACACCGGCGAAAAACCGTGGAAAGCCGGTGAATGGCACAATATCACCATCACCTGGGATAATAAACAGATGTGTCTCTATCTGGATGGTGTTGCCGGAGAGGCCAAACCTTCCAGTGCCGGGATCCCGCCCAATGTTCCTGTCAGACCTTACAATTTCCAACTTCCGGAAATGACAAAGGGCGCGCGTATTTTCATTGGAAATCTTTTCAATGCGAAGAAAGAGTGCGCTTCTGCCTACGACCGGATCCGGATTTTCAGCAAACCTTTGACTGCAACAGAAGTCAAAGCTCTTGTCGACAATGATCTTGCAAATAAATAAGACAACAGAAAGGTTTTTTTTATGAAGAATTTATTGGCAGCTTTTATGCTGTTATCGGCGTGTTTTGTCTTTGCACAGAACCCGAATCTGCTTTTTGAGGCAAAGTATGATACTTACAGCCAGCATGCAGATTTCGCAAAAGGCGATAAGAAAGCATACGGTTTCCCGGAATCCGACTTGCAGCTCCGTATGTACCCCGGCGTTCCCGGAAGCAGCAAGCGCAACAGCTTGCAGGTGGCAGATACGGAACGCGTTCACTACAAGGCATTTGGCAACTTCAATGGCGCGCAGGGAACAGTTTCCTTCTGGTTTCAGATGGTCAACTATGACCTCCGCGATGAAGTCCTGCAGACTCTTTTTGCAGTAATCGACAACGGTGTTCCCGGAAAGTGGCCTAACGGTTACTATTTCCGTATTCTCAAGAATAGAAAAGAGTGGAAAGACTTTATCATCGCTCAGATTTACTACAAAGATTCGACGATGGAAAAGGCTTTGAACAAGCAGGTTCAGGTTTATACCAGACCTTTCCGCTGGAAAAAGGGCGAATGGCATCATATCGTTCTCACCTGGAACAAAAAAGATTTCCGGATGTATCTTGACGGTGTGCTTCATCCCCCGTCTCCCCGGGGCGGTCCGCGTATGAGCGAAGAAAGCAAGGGCATTCCCTATGATCAGGCTGACCGGAAGATGGATGACTTTGTGCTTCCTGCAATGACCAAAAACTCCCGCATTTATATTGGAAACTACTTCAAAACCGCATCCAAAGGAAATATGACGGCTTATGACAATGTTCAGATCTATGACCGTCCGCTGAATGCTTCTGAAGTGAAAAAGCTCTATGAAGAAGTCAAACCTCCCAAGAAGTCTCAGGCTCCCCTGAACTTTGTCGGGATCCCTTTTACAGATGATCCGGCACAGGCTGTCCGCTGTTTCATGCACTTCCCCATGGCAAAGCCTGCAATCAAATTCAACGCATGGGCTGATCTCCGCCGCGATGCTGAAAATCTTTATGTCACTTTCACATCCGACCGTCCCTGTCTGGTGAAAAATTTCACAAAGCGCGATGACACCCTCTGGGAAGATGACAGTTTTGAAATCCACCTGAAAGCTCCGGATAACCATAACTATCAGTTCATCGTCAACGGCAACGGTGCGTATCTTGACAATAAGAATAAAGAAAGAAGCTGGAACGCTGTCGGCGTAAAGACAAAAGTTCAGCACAGAAAAGATGGCTGGACCGCAGAGCTGATCGTTCCTCTGAAGAACCTCTCTCCGCTTCCCGGCGACTGGCTGATGGATGTCTGTACCGCCGCAATTACCGGCAGCAAGAAGAACTATTACCGTTGGAGCAACATGATTTTTGACGGCGGGTTCACTCCCACCGGAGAGATGAAGTTCCTGCCCAAAGGTTACTGGTTTACTGTGGATAAAGTCGGGGAACTCTCCACCGGGGATCTGGATCTGAATGTCCGTGCTTCCAGCAAAATCAAGGCCAAAGCATCCTATCTGCCTATCAGCGGCTATCGCAACACCTATTCCGGTGATCTGACCAAAGGTCCCTGGAAAATGACACTCCCTGCCGGAGAACAGGCTCTGGATATTGAAGCCTCTTACGGAAAACTGCTCGCCTACCGGTATCATCTGGATTATTATGTTGACTTCCCCATGGAGATCAGCTTTAACACCTCCCAGAAAAAACAGAAGATTGAAATTTCTGTTGACTTCGCCAATGCTGGCGGGAAGAAGCTCAACAAGATTGCCAAAGATGGCATTACCGGAACGATCGTCCTGAAAGATAAAAACGGAAAAGTCTGGAGTCAGGCGAACTTCACAACCAAAACACCGCAGTGCAAAGTCGATCTTGATTTCCCGAAAAATCTGACTTCCGGAAATTACATCCTCGAAGCAAAGGCGGATGACATGGTAAGAGCGATTGCCTACCGGGTCCCCAACATGAGACCTTACATCGAAAAGGTCAGTCATGACACCACCGTTCCCGAACCCTGGACCCCTGTTGCTGATGCCGGAAAAAATGCGTTCAAAGTCTGGAACAGAGTTTATACTTTCGATGGTAAATCTCCGTTCCCGCAGCAGATCACTGCCGCCGGAACCAAACTGCTGACCGCCGCACCTGTTCTGATTATGAACGGAAAAGCCGCAAAGTGGAGCAGCTGGAAGATCACTGAAAAACGGCAGGACCGTTTCTGTTTTGCAGGGCAGGGAACCGTTGATGGCGTGCCTGTCTCCTACAAGTCAGAACTCTGGTTCGACGGGATGTATCTCATCCACTGGAATCTTGCTCCGGCAAAGAAACATCTGATCCGGAACATGAAGATCACCTATCAGATGCCCGAAAATTGTGCAAAATATGCTTACAATCCGGAAATGGTGCTCTGGCAGAATGGTAAAGTTGCCAATCCGCTGACTCCGATCCCGGCAAAACGCAACAGCAATGTTCTCTGGCTCAGCGGATTTGACAAAGGGCTCTTCTTCTGGGTCAAATCCAATGCAAACTGGGTCAACAAACCCGGCGAAAAACCGCTGACTGCCCAGCAGAAAGGAAAGACCGTCAATGTCTCTCTGAACATCATCACCAGACAGGCAGAACTGGCAAAGAAAGCGGATTACACCATGGTCTTCCAGGGAACTCCCACAAGACCTTTTGCTCCGAAGTTCCGTGAAGTAAACTACATCAGCCACGGCAGATGCAGCGAAACGACCCATGAGTTCGGCAACACCGGATGCGGCAGTGACAGACCCCGGAAAGATGATGCTCATGTTTACAACGGATGTTATCCCCGTGACTTCAAAGAGTTTGCCCAGCACAATGCAAACCGGAACGTCAAGAACCACATGTACACCACTCCCGGACATCTTTCTGACTATGCCGCAGATTTTGACTATTGGGACAAAGCTGCCCTCAGCAAGCCCGGCGCAATGTTCACCGGAAAGAAGTTGGGCGTTGATCAGATGAGCTATTTCTTCTGCTCCAACGTCACCGATGCTCCCGCAGATCTCTGGAGCTGGTGGTGTGATGATGCAATGAAGAAACTTAAAAACTACAACGGTCTCTATTTTGACCTTGCGCGTGTCCGTTACTGTGAAAGTGTCGAACATGGCTGCGCAGGAATTGATGCGTTCGGACAGAAGTTCATCAGCAATGATGCGCTGGGGCTCCGCAACTTCTACATGCGCTGTTACAAAACCTGCCACAAGAATGGCGGCGATATGATGATCCACTGTCATCTTGCCTACATGCCCATGACTCACATAACAGACTTCTTTGCTCCCGGCGAAAATACCTGTGACATCTGCCGCAAAAACTACAAATGGGCATATTGCGAAGATGTTCCGCTGGTGGAATATCAGAACGCCTATAACCAGTACAGAAGCGGCGTGGCTTACAAGTTCATTCTTCAGAATGGTCGTGCGGTTGACCTGACACCTTCCATGAAGCACATCAAATATTCTCAGGATGTGGAAATGACACTTCACTCTCTGACTCCGATGGTCGTTCATGATATCAGTGTCTGGGGACATTATGCGCACAAGCCAACCATCAACAAACTCTGGAAGATCAACCGTGAAATTGCGTTGAGCAAGGCTCAGTTCATGCCCTATTGGAGAAATAATATCGTTTCCAGTACAGCACCGCGTACTTACGCAAGCTGGTACAAGTGGAACGGTGCTGCTCCGTACAAGGCAATGATTGCTGCCGGAAACTTCAACCGGAAAACTCAGAAAGCTGCGCTCAAAATCGACTTCAAGAGAATGGGAATCGATCCTGCAAAAGCAACATTCTTTGATCTCTGGAACAACAAGGCGATCACTCTGAAAGACCTTCAGCAGTATGAATTGAAGGGTGGAACCTTCATGCTGATCGGTATCAAGTAAAAAAAAGCCCCGGTTTGAGTTGCCGGGGCAAAAACTGATTCCACTCGCAAGCTGTTCTCTTTATCGGGAGAACAGCTTTTTTTATGCTTTGAGGGTAAGTTTCGGACGGTAATATTCGATTCCGGATTTGTGTGCAAAGACCTGCTGCCAGAACAGATCCCATTCCCATGTCCATGAGAGGAACTCCTGTCCGGGCTGATTTGACCAGACTGTATTGTATGCCCCGACTTTATCAAGTTTCGGCACGTCCGGAAAGAAGATCCTGACCCGTTCGCAGAATTCGTACAGCGGATTATCGCCCCGGGCAAAGACTGCTGTCGGCGGATCATCCCGGAAAAGATGGGCAACATAATCCGGACGGCTGTGGAAGTCTGTGTAGGAACACCAGTTGAATTCTGACGTTCCGAACTTCAACCCGACACGTTTTCCGGCTTCTTCCATTTGCCGCCTCTTGTATTCTCTGATTTCGGGATCGTGACTGACAAACAGAATCTTTTTATGACCGCGCTTGAGAAAATAGCGGAGTGTCTCTTCCGTGATATAAGTCCAGTCCGTCAGAACTGCGGATTCCGGCGTTTCTTCCAGCCACTCAAAGCGGTTGCAGAAAATCAGATGATAGCCTGTCGTCAGACGTTTGATTTCCTCCAGAGAAAGTTCTTTCCCTCCGGCATCGATATAGATCCTGACGGGTTGTTTTTCAATCATACACTCAATAGTTGCGGGGATAAGCGGGAGTGTCATGGCGATACAATTTGCTGCACTGCATGCCTTGAGAAACGATTCATAGTAGCCTTCCAGGTTGCCGGCACTGATTCCGGAGATAAAGGCGCAAAGTTCACTTTGTTTTTTCTTGATCGGAATGAAGAGACCGGATCTTGCACTGCGGTGGATCATGCCCATTTTTTCCAATTTTTCACAAGCCTGATAAAGAACCATGGTGCTGACTTGGAACTGTTCCCCCAAAGTCCGCATGGATGGAAGTTTTTCGCCCGGTTTGTATTTTCCAGACCGGATCGACTTGGCAAGGGCTTCTGTTACGATCGCTGTTTTAGAAATTTTTTCTGTCATATAAAAAAATCCGATTTGTTATATTTATGTTTTTTCAGAATATAACAGATAATTTTTTTATTTCAAGTCAGAGTTGTATTTTTTTTGCATTTTTGTACTTTCAGCCACCTGTTTCTAATATGTTTTTCTATATTTTTAATTTGCAGTGAAGAGATATAACAAAAATATATCAGAGGCACGACAAAGAAACGGGAAGTCGTGTCTAATGCAGTAAACCCGTCCGGAAGGACATAACAATGGAGGTGTTTATGGGCGTTCTTATGAGAAGGAATGACCGGGGGATCGTTTCCGGAAGTGTCATGCTTCATGATCTGGTGCGGAACTTGTTCCCGGATCTGTCCGAGGTGCTGTGGAAAGACTTGCTCCCGGAATCACGGATGAATGTCAAAGTCGAAGAGGACAACGTAAAAGTCCTGTTCGCATTTTCCGGCTGCAAACCATCAGATTTTGATGTGGAATCTTCCGGAATGTTCCTGACTGTCAGGGTCGCAAAACGGGAAAAATATCCGGCAGAGGAGGGCGACAAGCATTATTCCTGCTGTGAGCGGACATGGAACGAGTATCAGGAAAGCATAAAATTACCCGTTTCTGTTATTCCCGGAGAGGCAAAAGCAAAGTATTCCGACGGCATTCTTGAAATCACGCTCCCCCGTTCATGCAGCGGAAAACTTTGTTCAAAACAGGTTAAAGTCGATTGATTTTCGACAGAAGGAGAGTTGATTATGAACATGGAACTGAAAGAAAAAAAGATGTTTTCAGAAGTTACACCTGTGGCAGATATCGTGGAAGAAAACGACAAAGCAACGGTTTATTTTGAAATTCCCGGCTCAAATTCTCAAAAAGTAAAGGTCGAAGTGAAAAATTCCACCCTTACGATCGAAGCGGAAAGTTGTCTGGAACGGCATGGAAAACCCGTTATGTTCAAACGTTCTTTTGAATTGTCCGATGCTGTGGATATCGATAATATCAAAGCAAAGACACAGGATGGTATTTTGAAACTGACGATTCCGAAGTCAGAGTCCGCTCAAGTTAAAAAAATTGCAGTGGAATAATCCCTGCGTAAAAAAAGCTCCTTCCGCCGGTTGAACGGAAGGAGCTTGTCATTTTTGAGAGACGGATCAAACCATCTTTTCCGGTCTGACCGCTTTGTCAAATTCTTCTGCGGAGAGGAAACCAAGTTTGACACAGGCTTCTTTCAGTGTCAGATTTTCTTTGTGAGCTGTCTTTGCGATCTTTGCCGCATTGTCATAACCGATCACCGGGCTGAGAGCAGTGACGAGCATCAGGGACTTGGAAAGAAGTTCTGCAATACGGACTTCATCGGCTTTCAAACCGGAAAGTGCATATTTCAGGAATGACTTTGAAGCATCGGTCAGGAGCTTGACTTCTTCCAGCAAGTCGTAAATCATGACCGGCTTGAAGACATTCAGCTCAAAGTTTCCTTGAGAACCAGCCATTGCCACAGCGGTATCAAGTCCAATGATCTGAACACAGACCATTGTCATAGCTTCGCACTGAGTGGGGTTGACTTTTCCGGGCATGATGGAGGAGCCGGGTTCGTTTTCCGGCAGGATGAGTTCACCAAGACCACAGCGGGGACCGGATGCGAGCCAGCGGATATCGTTGGCGATCTTCATCATGGCACAAGCTGCTGCGCGGACTGCTCCGGAGGCTGCAACGATTGCATCATGAGCCGCAAGAACAGCAAATTTGTTCGGCGCACTGCGGAAAGGAAGTTTTGTATATTCCGCAATTTTTTCTGCTGCTGCTTCAGCGAATCCGGCAGGTGCGTTCAGCCCGGTTCCGACAGCTGTTCCGCCGAGAGCCAAGTCATAGAGTTCCGGGAGCGCAGCTTCGATTCTGTTGATCGCAGCTTCAATCTGTGCCGCATAGCCGGAAAACTCCTGTCCAAGAGTCAGGGGAACTGCATCCTGAAGGTGAGTTCTGCCTGTCTTGACGATATCTTTGAACTCTTCCTGTTTTGCAAGAAGTCCAGCATGGAAATCTTTGAGGGCAGGGAGCAGTTTTTCCTTGATTTCCTGCGCTGCAGCGATATGCATTGCAGCAGGGAAAGTATCGTTGGAAGACTGGGACATGTTGACGTGGTCATTGGGGTGAACCGGTTTTTTGGTTCCCTTTTCAAACCCGAGAATTTCGTTTGCCCGGTTTGAAATGACTTCATTAACGTTCATGTTGCTCTGAGTTCCGCTGCCGGTCATCCATACTTTGAGAGGAAATTGCGTATCATAGTCCCCGTTGAGGATTTCATCGCAAGCTGCGATCATTGCTGTGGAAAGATTTTTTTCCAGTTTTCCGGAAGCGGTATTCACAGCCGCTGCTGCTTTTTTGATCAGAACAAGTCCGCGGACAACTTCGATGGGGATCAACTCGTTTCCGATGTTGAAGTGGATGATGGAACGCTGTGTCTGCGCGCCCCAGTATTTTTCAGCAGGGACCTCAAGCTGTCCCATGCTGTCAGTTTCGATTCTGAAAGCCATGATAAAACTCCTTTAATGCA
Source organism: Lentisphaerota bacterium (assembly GCA_015061845.1). Classification (GTDB taxonomy): domain Bacteria; phylum Verrucomicrobiota; class Lentisphaeria; order Victivallales; family UBA1829; genus SIG79. The sequence goes on along the minus strand of SUVT01000019.1, from coordinate 5,188 downwards.
ATTTCAAGGTTGCCAGTCCCAGAAGAGCGCAGATTCCTGCAATCAGCCAGAATCTGATCACGATCTGATTTTCGGACCAGCCTTTCATTTCAAAGTGATGGTGGATCGGTGTGCAGCGGAAAATACGTTTGCCTGTCCACTTGAAACTGTAAACCTGAAGGATCACAGAAACTGCTTCCATCACAAATACGAATCCGACAATAAGCAGCAGAAGCTGCTGTCCGATGAGAACGGCGATCAAACCGAGAACACCGCCCAGCGGAAGGCTGCCGGTATCGCCCATGAAGACAGATGCCGGATTACAGTTGAACCAGAGGAACCCGATACATGCCCCGGCAATCGCACAGGCAAAAACACTGACTTCACTTGCGCTCGGCACAAGGGGGATCGACAGATATTTTGCAAAAACTGCATGACTGCTCATGTAGGCAAAAGCGGCAAATGCCAGAGAACAGAACATCAGGCAACCAGCAGCCAAACCGTCTTTTCCATCCGTCAGGTTGACTGCGTTGGAAGTTCCGGTGACCACCAGACCGTTGAATACCAGCATGATCCCCACAAACAGCGTGGTCCATGCAATCCCAAGAGCGAGCAGCGGGTTTTCTGAAAACGGTGTCATCAGATAAACTTGAGCAGAGTCAACATCTGGTTGCGCAATGACGGGATCTTTGAAGAACGGGATATACAGCTGCATTGTAACAGCTTCCGGGGTTTTATAAAGGAAGTAGGCTGCAGAAAGTGCAATGAGGAACTGAACCAGCATTTTCACTTTTCCCGGCACACCGTCCCGGATATTCCGTTTGTATCTGATTTTGATGAAATCATCAACGAAACCAAGTACGCAGAGAGAACAGAGAACACAGAGGAAAATGATGAGCATACGGTTCATCACACCCCAGAGCAGTGTTGAGATCAACACTGCTGCAACAAGGAGGATCCCCCCCATTGTCGGAGTCTTTTTCTTGAGTTCTTCGCCTTCCTGTTCGCCAAGGAGATTTTCATATCTCCAGTTGGCAATACAGAATTTTTTCAGGAGTCCGATCACGGGTTTTCCGAAAATCAGCACGATAAGCATTGCAGTCAATAAGGCTCCGCCTGCGCGAAACGTAACGTATTCGAACAGGCGGAAAGGTCCAAATGTACTGCGTAAACTTTCCAGGTAGTACAACATGTTATGTCAACTCCGGCGGGATCAGGAACATTTTCCGTAGCCGCAGCTGAGACACTTCATACAGTTTTCCTGCATAACCAGTTTCTTTTCATTACACTGGGGGCAGATCAACATATTGTTTTCCTTCTGGGAAGGTTCAGCTTTCTTTTCAGGAGCTGCTGCAGGGGCAGCTTTCTGTCCATGGATAATACCGATCTTTGCCAGGTGGCGTTCGATGGTTCTTCCAATGTCAGCTGCAAGACTGGGAATATAAGTTCCTTCGCTGAAATATCCACCGTTGGGGTCATAGATGCTCTTGAGTTCTTCCACAAGGAAGATCGGAGCCGGGTCATGACGGAACACTGCAGAGATCAGACGGGTCATGGCAACGATCCAGCTGAAGTACTGAAGGTTCTTGGTGTTGATAAAGACTTCGTAAGGATGACGGCGGCCATCTTCTTCGACCACGTCGTTGATTGTGACGTAAAGCGCATCTGCTGCCAGCGGAGTCTTGATCTTGTAGGTGGTACCTTCCAATTCTTTGGGACGGCGCATGGGAGTCGGGCGGACGATCACTGTTTCCACCTTCTTGACTTCTACGGGCTTTTCTTCCTTCTTTTCTTCTTTCTTTTCATCCTTTTTGACGAGGACGCCGGAGAAGAATTCGGAAGGACGGAATGTGGTGCATCCCTTGAGACCCTTTTCAGCAGCCTTCATATAGATCTGCTTGAAGTCTTCATAGGGATAGTCAGCCGGGATATTGATCGTCTTGGAAATGGAGCTGTCGACAAATTCCTGGAGAGCAGCCTGGATGTTGAGGTGTTCATCAGCGGTGACAGCGGAGCTTTCCACAAAGTAGTCCGGAAGAGTTTCGTGATCTTTGAATTTCCGGATGTATTCTGCATAAGCATAATCGGCAACATCAAATTCAGAGATGCCGTCAGCATCGGTTCCGTTACGGACTTTTCTTGTGTAGCTGAATGCAAAGACAGGTTCGAGACCGCTTGAGACGTTTCCGGCGAGCAGACTGATGGTTCCTGTGGGGGCAATACTGGTAAGATGTGAGTTGCGGAGACCGTATTTGCGGATATCTTCGCGGATATCTTCGGGCAGAGTCTTGATGAAGTTTCCTTCGCAATACTTTTCTGCATCGAACATCTTGAAGACACCTTTTTCTTTCCCGAGTTCGATACTTGAGCGGTAAGCTGCGTGAGTGATGGTACGCATGATCTTCCGTGCAAGTTCGATGGATTCATCGGAACCGTAACGTATCTTGAGGAAGAGGAACATGTCAGCCAGACCGGTGATACCGATACCCATACGGCGTTTTGACATTGCTTCCTTCTTCTGAGCTTCCAGCGGATAACGGCTGATGTCGATGACGTTATCGAGCAGACGGACTGCGGTGGTAACGACATCTTTCAGGAGATCGAAGTCGACTTCAGCATTATCTTCAAACGGATTTTTAACGAAACGTGTCAGGTTGACGGAACCGAGCAGACAAGCACCATACGGGGGCAGGGGCTGTTCGCCGCAGGGGTTGGTGGCACGGATCTCTTCGCAATACCAGAGGTTGTTCATCCGGTTGATACGGTCGAAAAGAATAAATCCGGGTTCAGCGTAGTTGTAGGTGGACTTCATGATGAGTTCCCACAGATCCTGAGCCTTGATCGTCTTGTAAACTTTACCGTCAAATTTCAGCTGCCAGTCAGCACCTTCCCGGACTGCTTTCAGGAAGTCATCGGAGATGGCAACGGAGAGGTTGAACATCTGCAGCTGAGCATTTTCCCGTTTAGCGGTAATGAATTCTTCGATATCGGGATGGTCGCAGCGCATGATACCCATCTGGGCACCGCGGCGCTGTCCTGCGCTCATGATGGTACGGCAGGTGGAGTCGAGAACCTGCATAAAGCTGAGGGGACCGGAAGCAGCAGCTTCACAGCCCTTGATGGAATTTCCTTTGGGACGAATCGTGGAGAAGTCGAAACCGACACCGCCGCCCTGTTTCTGGGTCAGAGCAGACTCTTTGACTGTTTCAAAGATTCCTTCGATTGAATCCGGAATCTTGTTCATAACGAAGCAGTTAAACATTGTGACTTCTGAACGGGAAGTACCGGCATTGGCAATGATACGACCGCCGGGAAGGAACTTGTAATCCTTCATCGCTTCATAAAATTTTTCTTCCCAGTAGGTCTTGTTTGCTTCTTTGGATGCCGCTGCTTTGGCAACCCGGCGGAAGCTGTCATCCGGTGTGATGTCCGCAGGAATTTCTGCTGATCCGTGGTACTTGTACTTCCTGTTCCAGATCTCACCAGCAATGTCGTAAATTTGACGTTCGCCCATTTCGCCTTTCCTCAGTGTTGTAGGGTTTTTATTGATAAATAAAATTTCTTATTGCTATGGTTGCAATATAAGTCTTCTTTCCCGGAAAAGCAAGAAAGTTTTTGAAAAAAAAAAGCACTCTTTTTTCGACATTTTCCGGAAAAGGGACTTGACACCGTTGAAAGCGGGTTCAGAATGAAAAAAAATAGTGAAAAAAGCAAAAAAAAATCCTCCGGATTTTTTGTCCGGAGGAGAAGATATTTTCAGAATCAGGCGTTCTGTTTTTCCGCACGTTTTCTGGCGTAGTAGTCATCAATCCGTTTTCCAACGTCTTCATAACCAACATTAACGGCATAAATATCCTTGAAGCAGTTCAAAGCCTTTTCAGATTCGCCGATCGTATCATAGGTGATACCAAGGTGATAAACTGTTTCCATCTTGAGATCATCCATGGCTGGCATTTCTTTTACAGCCTTTTCAAACTGTTCAATAGCCATATCGAACTGTTCTTTTGCTGCAAAACAGCGACCGAGATAGGCGATTGCAGCGAGACGTTTGTGCGGGTTTCTCTGTGCAAGCTGGAACTGTTCCAGAGCCTTTTCCACATTTCCAAGATCCCAATAAACGACAGCTGCTTCGTAACGCATGAGAGTATCGTTGGGATAGGTCTTGATACGGTATTCTGCACGTTCCAGACGGTAGGCATTGATTTCTGCTTCGATAGCATCGACCTGATCCTGTGCGGCACCGGCTTCCTGAAGTTTTGTAATTTCCTGTCTCTTGATCTGAATGGTACAGAATTCAATGGCTTTGTCGATGTTCGGGTCAAGTGTTCCCAGACGTTCCACGATCCAGTTGTAGGTATCAATGGTCTTCTGATATTCAGCAACACGCTGATAGAATTCTGCAAGTTTACGGCGGTTATCAATGGAAGTATCACCGCTGGCGATCAAACCTTCATAGTATTCGATCATCTTACGGATATCTTCTTCGGACCGGACAATTCTGTCATCACGGAGAAGATCCGCAGTGGCATCTGTTTTCTTATACATGCCGCCTTTATCATTTCCGCGGGCGTTGGCTTTATTCTGTTCCATGGAGGCAAGAGCAGCTGCTGCACGGAGATTTGCCTGTGCTTCCAGAGAATCCGGATGTTTTGCTGCGATCATCTGACGGATACGGAGCACTTTTGCGCCTTCGCCGTTTGCTTCATAGACTTCTGCAAGAGTCTTCATGTTTGCTTCATTCTTATCATCCAGTTCCACGATCCCTTCGAGACCTTCCATCTGGATGAACGGTGCTTCACAGGCTTTTCCTGCATCGATCAGAAGATTCAGCGGTCCTCTGGAAAGGAAGTTGTAAGAAAGGGCTTCTTCTGCGTAACTCAGAGCAAGTTCGGGATTTTTCTTGAGAACAGAACGTCCTTTGGTCACCAGCGGCATCTGTTTCATGCCGGCGACGAAGCGTGCAAACTTTCCAAGAGATGCAGAATATCTGCGTTCTGCTTCTCTCAGCATATTACGGGCATCAATGAATCCGGGTTCTTTCTGAACAACGCTTTTCAACAATTCGATAGCGTATTCAACACTGTTCTTTGCAAAAACGGATGCTGCTTTCTGATACACATTACGGGCACCGGGGGAAACTTCTGCCACTGTTTTCTTTTCGATTGCCATTTTTATTATTCTCCTGTCATGGCAATCGAAAAGAAAACAG
>SUVT01000018.1 GCA_015061845.1 Lentisphaerota bacterium | reverse complement strand
CTGTTCAATGGGGTTCTGCGTAGCAAGAACAAGAAACGGTTCCGGCATCTTGCAGGTCGTTCCGCTGATGGTCGCCTGACGTTCCTGCATACATTCCAGAAGCGCACTCTGAACTTTTGCCGGGGCTCGGTTGATTTCATCTGCAAGCACGATATTCGCAAAGACAGGTCCCTGTTTGACAGTAAAGGTATGTTCTGCAGGATTATAAATATTGGTCCCGATCACATCTGCGGGGAGCAGGTCAGGGGTGAACTGGATCCTGGAAAACTTTCCGTCAAGAGCCGTCGCAAGAGTCTTGACCGTCAAAGTCTTTGCCAATCCGGGCAGACCTTCCAGAAGAACGTGTCCATCTGCGATCAATGCGGCAAGAAGACGGTCGATAAGTTTGTGCTGTCCGGAAACGATTCTGCTCATTTCAGCTTTCAGCGGACGGAGAAATGCGGATGCCGCAGTGATCTCCCCTTGCAATTTCTGTAAATCTTCCTGAGTCATAATAGTATTCTCCTCAATAAATTGATTTTTCTCTCATAGACACATGCGGTTTCAAAAAGGTTCACCGCCTTTAAAAAGATCCGGGAATTTTTCACGCCACACAGCCGGAACCGGTGCTTTGAAATGGATCCCGTCCCAAATCAGCTCTGCCGCATGAAGTGCCTGCCCCGGCAAAATCAGTTTTGCTCTGTCCTCTTCCGTCAGCGCATCATCAATGAAACGGAGAAAGAAGGTTTCGTCCACTCCGTAAAGTTTATCCCCGGCAAGAGGATAGCCCAGGGAACAGAGCGTAGCCCGGATCTGATGAAGTCTCCCTGTGACGGGTTGAGCTTCCACCAGAGAGAATGTACCGTTTGATGCAATGGGCAGAAGCCGGGTATCAGAACTCTCCGACTCCGGCACTTCTTCTGTTGTGAAACGGCGTTTTTTATGAACAGCGGCATGGGGATCATTGGAAAGATACCCCCGCGCATGGATCGCTTTGTCAAAATTTCCGTGAACGATGGAACAGTAGCGTTTTCCGATTTTTCCCGCCATCATGTCCTGAGTCATACGGGAGGCTGTTTCGGGATCAAGAGCGGCAAGTACAACGCCGGAAGTCTCCCGGTCGAGACGCGTGATGATGTGAAGATCACAGCCCAGATCCTCTTTCATGAGATACCAGAGCGTATGTTTGAAGAAGATCCCGGATGGATGACATGGCAGGTTTCCGGGTTTGTTCACGGCAATGTAACGGGAAGTCCGCTCAATGATTTGATAATCGGTTGCAACAGGCGGTTCTTCCAATGGATTTTTCGGTACAAAAGCGATTTTTTCTCCGGCATGAAGAACACGGGAGGCTTTCGTCTTTTGTCCGTTAAGAAGGATCTCCCCTTCCTGAACGGCTTTTTGCCATTCGGAACGGGAATGGTAGTTGAAGCGTTTTGCAAGAAAAATATCGAGCCGGAGGTCATTTGCCTCCGGCCCGGTAATGATTTCAGAGATCCGTTCCATCAGTTATCGGAAAGGATACCGCCGGAGTCGGCACTGGTTGCCAGCTTTGCATAGCGGCGGAGCCACTTGGAGTTCAGCTGACGGGTCTTGGGAACCCAGTTTTCACGGCGTTTTGCAAGGACATCTTCGGGAACTGCCAGGTTGATGCTGCGGTTCGGGATGTCGATTTCGATGATATCGCCCTCTTCCACCAGACCGATGAGACCGCCTTCAGCAGCTTCGGGGCTGATGTGACCGATACAGGCACCGTGGGTCGCTCCGGAGAAGCGTCCGTCAGTGATCAGTGCCACAGATTCGCCGAGCCCCTGTCCCATGATATAACTGGTGGGAGCAAGCATTTCCTGCATACCGGGTCCGCCTTTGGGTCCTTCATAGCGGATCACAACAACGTCGCCGGCTTTGACTTTGCCGCCGAGGATCCCGGCACAGGCATCTTCCTGACTTTCAAAGATCACGGCAGGACCTTTATGGACGAGCATGGACGGTGCAACACCGGCAGCTTTCACAACGCCGCCGCGTTCTGCAAGGTTTCCGAAGAGAACAGCAAGTCCGCCGGATTTGCTGTAGGGATTTTCCACTGTGCGGATGACGGTTCCATCGGGAGCGGGAGCTTCAGCAGCAGCTTCGCCGATGGTCTTGCCGGAAACGGTGATGGCATCTGCTTTGACCGTACCCATCTTGGAGATTTCCTTGAGGATCCCCATGATACCGCCAGCGAGACGGACATCTTCCATGTGGTAGTGGCTGGAGGGAGCAACTTTGCAGATGTTCGGTGTCATGCGGCTGATTTCGTCCATCTTGTGAAGGTCGAGTTTGACACCGGCTTCGTTTGCGACTGCCAGAGTGTGAAGAATGGTATTGGTACTTCCGCCCATAGCCATATCCATAACGAGAGCGTTATAGAACGCATCGGCGGTTGCGATCTGTCTCGGAAGAGGTCCGTTTGCCTTTGCCATTTCAACGATACGGCGGGCAGATTTCTTCCAGTGTTCGATTCTTTCTTCGGAATCCGCTGCAATGGAGCCGTTGCCGGGGAGTGCGAACCCGAGGACTTCGCAGAGACAGTTCATACTGTTTGCGGTGAACATACCGGAGCAGGAGCCGCAGCCGGGGCATGCATCACATTCCAGCTGTTCCAGTTCCTGATCGTTCATCTTGCCGACGGAGTGACGGGCAACGCCTTCAAACACGGAGTTCAGGTCGCTGTCATGACCATCGAATTTTTTTCCTGCACGCATGGGTCCGCCGGAAGCGAAGATGGTGGGGATATTCAAACGCATGGTTGCCATGAGCATACCGGGAACGATCTTGTCGCAGTTGGGGATGCAGATCATAGCATCGAAGGGGTGGGCGGATGCCATGGATTCCACACAGTCAGCGATGAGTTCGCGGCTGGGCAGAGAGAATTTCATTCCGGAGTGCCCCATTGCGATACCGTCGCAAACAGCGATGGTGTTGAATTCAAAGGGAACGCCGCCTGCTTTACGGATCTCTTCACAGATGAGTTTTCCGACTTTGTCCAGGTGGCAATGTCCGGGGACGATTGAGGTGTAAGAGTTGCAAACGCCGATAAAAGGCTTGCCGAAGTCTTCCGTTTTGAGTCCAGTCGCGCGGAAAAGAGAACGGTGCGGCGCACGTTCCAAGCCGTCTTTCATGATACTGCTGCGCATTTTTTTCTGACTTTCCATGATTTTTTTTATTTCAGGGGTTGAAATTTCACCGTAAAATGTATATAATATATAGAATTTTACGGGTCATTCTGTGTACTTGGGTATAATGTAGCACGGAGTTTCCCATTTTACAATCTCAAGAGGTGAAAAATGTTTAATAATTTGACAGATAAGCTGCATGATGCCTTGCGGAAACTCCGCGGCGTGGCTTCTCTCTCGGAATCAAATATCTCGGAGGCGATGAATGATGTCCGCACAGCAATGCTGGATGCAGACGTCAACCGTGAGGTGGCTGATGAGTTTATTGCAGAGGTTCAGAAGAGTTGTCTCGGCAGTGATGTGATCCGCAGTATCACTCCCGGTCAGATGGCGGTCAAGATCGTCAATGACAAACTCGTGGAACTCATGGGACCTGCAGAAGCTCCCCTGAATTTTGAACCGCAGATCCACCCTAACGTGGCAATGCTCGTTGGTCTTCACGGTTCCGGTAAAACCACAACCACCGCAAAACTTGCGCTCCATCTCTCCAAGCATGGAAGAAAGCCTTTGATGACTGCTTGTGACGTCTACCGTCCGGCAGCAATCGACCAGTTGGAGATTCTCGGAGTGGAAACCGGCTTGCCCGTTCACTCCCAGCGCGGAAATATGGATATCTGCTCCATCGCAAACGATGCTATTGCAAAGGCTCGTGCCGCAGGGAACGATTACGTCCTGCTGGATACCGCCGGACGTTTGCAGATCGATACCGATATGGTACAGGAACTTGTCCGGTTGAAAGAGACTGTCCGACCCCAGGAAATCATCCTTGTTGCGGATGCCGCTCTCGGTCAGCAGGCTGTTTCCGTTGCAAAACACTTCCACGAAGCTCTCGGGATCACCGGTATCATTCTGACAAAGCTGGATGGTGATGCCCGCGGCGGTGCTGCCCTTTCCATCAAGAAAGTCACCGGTTGCCCCATCAAATTCATGGGTGTGGGCGAAAAACTGGATGAACTGGAAGTTTTCCATCCGGACCGTATGGCATCCCGTATTCTCGGCATGGGGGATATCGTTTCTCTCGTGGAACGTGCCGCAGAAGAGATGGACAAGGAAGAAGCGAAGAAGCTTCAGGAAAAACTCAAAAAGAACGACTTTGACTTTGAAGATTTCCTTTCCCAGCTCCGTCAGATGTCCCGTATGGGCGGAATCGAATCCATCCTGAAACTTCTTCCCGGCGGAAATAAACTTGCCGGAATGGGCGAGCTTGACACCTCCAAGTTCAAACAGATGGAAGCGATCATCTGCTCCATGACAAAGAAAGAACGTGCCACACCGGAAATTCTTGATATGTCCCGCCGCAAACGTATTGCCAAAGGGAGCGGAACCAATGTGGAAGAAGTCAGTCAGCTGATCAAACAGTTTGTCAATATGCGTAAGATGATGAAATCCACCGGAATGTTCGGAAAACTCATGTCCTCCGGAACTCTGCCGTCATCTCTCGGTGATCTTGGAGGTCTTGCCGGTATGGGTGGACTCGGCGGCGGTATGGGCGGCTTCCGTCCCTCCTTCTCCCGCGGCTCAAACTTCACTCCCCCCAAGAAAAAACGTAAGAAAAAATGAGGTGCTGCGATGGCAGATTCCAATGAAATCTGGATCATTTCCGGCGAATCCTCCGGAGACCTTTACGGCGGTAAGATCGCACAGGAATTGAAGCGTCAGGATCCCACCGTTAAGATCAAGGGAATGGGCGGTTTGAATATGCGCCGTGCCGGAGTGGAGATCATGGTCGACTCCACCGAACTCGGTGTGATCGGAATTGTGGAAGTCCTGGAAAATATTTTCAAATTCATCAAGATTTTCTTTTTCCTTGTGAAAGAGGCAAAACGGGTTCGTCCCCGTGGCGTGGTCATGGTGGATTATCCCGGATTCAACCTGCGTTTTGCCAAGGCTCTCTGGAAAATGGGGATCCCGGTCGTCTGGTATATCAGTCCCCAGGTGTGGGTCTGGCGCAAAGGAAATATCAAAAAACTGGCGAAATACTGCAAAAAAATGCTGGTGATCTTCCCCTTTGAACCGGAAGTTTATAATGGTTCCGGACTGGATGTGGAATTTGTCGGTCATCCTTTGGTGGAAATCGTTCAGGAAAGAACGGATAAGACCATTGAACGTGATCCGGAAAAAATTCTTCTTCTGCCCGGCAGCCGGAAAAAAGAGATCAAGTATCTTCTGGAACCCTTCCTTGAAACTGTTTCCATCTTGAAAATGCGGCATCCGGAACTCTCCTTTGTGGTTTCTGCACCCCGTGAAACGATTCTGAATATGATCCGGGAGGGAATTGCAGATTTTCGCAAAAAACATCCCGGCAAGATCCTGCCTGAGATCGAATTGTCTTCCGGAAAAACCGCTTTCTGGCAGCAGAGATGCACCTGTGGGCTTGCCGCATCCGGTACAGTCACAGTGGAATGTGCCATTGCCGGTCTGCCGCTGGTGGTGGCTTACAAGCTGAACAAAATCACATTCATGCTTGCCCGTCTGATCATCGGAAAACTCTTCCGCGGATTCTTCACCATGGTGAACATCATTCTTTACAAAAATGTGTTCCATGAGTTCCTGCAGCATTTCATCGTGCCTGAAACATTGGCGGATGAAGTGGAAATGCTTCTTCCCGGCGGCTCCCGTCGTGAGGAAGTCGATCAGGATATGAAAGCCATGACCGATGCCCTGCGCGGCGGTTCTGACGGCGCAATGAAGAAGACTGCAAAGGCGATCCTCGGGGCTTGCAAGTGAAGTCTGTTGGAAAAATAAAAATAGCAGGTTCTCTTTTGATTGCCGGAATGTTGCTCCTTTCCGGTTGTGCAACTCCGGAATCTGTAACGGCAAACAATACAAAAAAAGGAAATATTATGTCTGACCGTGAAATTGCAAAATTTGACAAAGCGATGGGCTACAAGAACGAAGCTGTTGACGGAATGGATTGGTATTCCGTGGATGCCCCCAATGTGGAACTGACTGGTCTTTACTGGCGGAAACCCGGCGAGGCGTTCCGGCGGATCCCTTTCACCAGCAAGGTGTCCGACGGCGTGGATTTCCTTGCATGGAACACCGCCGGAGTCATGCTCCGGTTCAGAACTGACAGTCAGGAAATCAAAGTCAATGTCAAAGTCGGACATGCCTGTCGGATGGATCACATGGCGCACGTCGGAATCATGGGGTTTGATATCTATCTCGGCAGCGGTTCTTCCAAATTTTATGCCGGAAGCACCCGGTTCGACCACAACAAAGATGAATACAACGTAAAAATTCTTGAGCCTTTCCCCACAAAGAAAATGCGGGAATTTACCATTCATTTTCCGCTCTATTCCGGCGTGGAATCCTTCCGTCTCGGCGTGAACGAAGGCTCTGTCGTCGAATTGCCGACTCCGTGGAAAGATCCCCGTCCTGTTGTGGTTTATGGAACCTCCATCCAGCAGGGCGGTTGTGCATCCCGTCCCGGAATGTGCCACACCAACCAGATGAGCCGGATGCTTGACCGTCCGTTCATCAACCTTGCTTTTTCCGGCAGCGGAAAGGGCGAACCGGAGATGGCTGAGCTGATCGCTCAAATCAAAGATCCCGCTATGATCGTGCTGGATTATGATGCCAACGCTCACTGTGACGGTTTGGAGGCTACGCTTCCCACGTTCATTGACATCATCCGGAAAGCTCATCCCGAAGTGCCGATCCTGCTGGTTTCAAGATTGCCGTTCAAAGACGAATTTCTGGAAACGAACGAATACAAGGAAGACCGTTTCCGTTATACTGCCATCCACATGGCAGAGCTGAAACGCCGCCGGGATATGGGCGACAAAAATATCCATTTCCTCGACGGTTCAACGCTTTACGGTCCGGATCCCTCCGAATGTACCGTTGACGGCTGCCATGCGACAGACCTCGGTTTTTACCAGATCTCCAAGCGGATGGCTCCGGTCATCGAACGGATCCTGACTCAGTTTTAAGCAGACTTACAGGGAGCTTTTCAGCTCCCTTTTTTTACCGTTCTGGTATCGACCGGCTCTCCATTTTCATCAATGACTTTCACATCGATCTGTTCGGGTGAAACATTGACGCAAAGCATTGTATCTGTATCGTTTGCAACCGTGAGAGCCGGAAGTTTTGTCGCTCCGGGAATCTCTTTTCCGTCCCGTTTCCGTACGCAGATATCGCTGTTGGGGTCAATATAGAAATAATAATGACGGTGTCCGGCAAGGATCAGTTCCGTTTCCGGGATCATCTTGAGCAGATCCGCAGCAGCCAGCGCATCATATCTTGCACTGTCAGCCGGCATGTGGATCAAGGCGATCCGCCAGCGGGCAGAACGGTACTCTTCTGTTTGAACAAGCTCTTTGAGCCATGCCATCTCTTCCCGGAACATCTCCTGATTGCAGAACAATCCTGATTCATCATCTGGTTTGTCGTTTCCGGCATCGAGTGCGATGAAAAGGGTTTCTCCCTGCCGGAATGAAAAGAATGACTTTCCGGACGGATGGGGCAGAAGATCCTGATAAAGCCCCGCAAAGGTTCCGATCTGTTCATGGTTCCCCCGGACAAAACAAAGCGGTTTTCCGGTTTTCTGACACCATTCAGATTCCAGATCAAGGAACCCTTTGTAATAAGAATCCAACCCGCAGGCGCAGGAGAGATGGTCTCCGATATTGATGAGAAAATCACTTTCTTTCAAAGGGGCAAGCTGAAGCATTTTCCGGATCCTCACAATATTGGAATGAAGATCGGAAAACGCTGTGAAGGTGAAATTGTCCCGCGCCGGTTCCAATGTTTTGAACGTGTGGATTGCTCCTGTATTTTCCCGAAGCGTAACGGGATGCAGCGTAACGATCCGGTATTCATAAACGGTTCCGGGCTGCAGTCCGCTGAGATGCTGTACATGGATCTGATGATTCCGGATCAGGATTCCGTCACGCCGGTCAAAAGGAATACGGTTCCATGTTTCCGTCCCAGCCAGGCGGTATTCCAGGAACGCACCGCAGTTTCCGGCACTCCCGAAAGAGACAGTCATGCCGGTAAGTGTTGCGTTGGTGATCCAGGGACCATGCTGAATACTGTGGGCGGGGATCCGTAATTTGTCCATTTCCGTTTCAAATTCCCGGCGGGTGAACTCTTTTTCCGGCATGATCCCGGTCTCTGCAAAATAAACCCGGGAGTAGTCGTCAAAGAGGAGCATTCCGTAATTTTCCACTTCATGGAACTTGGTGTCCAAATCAGTCCAGGTAACATATTCATTGCGGGCTTCGGAGTAGCGGCAGATGTTGAAATATGTATAAAAGTTGTTTGTTTTGAACATGCTGATGGGGAAAACGGCCTTTGCTTTCCAGAAGTTTTCTCCGATTTCCACTGAGGCGTTCCACTCATCAGTCAAGCCATTGTTATCGGCATGACCGCCGCCCGCACCGATGGCACACTGGATCAGCCAGGGGTCGACTGTCAATGTTCCGAAAAAGATTTCCAGACGGTCGCCGCCCTCATCAAAGATGCTCCAGTCGTTCGCAGAACTTTTCGCGCGGATCTCTGCCGGTTCATGACAGATGACCTCAAGAAAAAGCTCTGTTTTCGAGCGGGAGAATATGATTTCCGTCTTTGCTCCGGGTTCTCCGCCGTGGAATTTGGAAAAATCATCCGCCCGGACTTCTGTTCCGTCAGCCGGGACAGACAACGCTTTCAGTGCGGAAGATGCGTAACTGATCAAACTCATTTTGTACCTCTGCCGAAAAATTCAGCTTGTTTTTCTGCGATTTTTTCTTTCAATTCAGCGATTGCCGGAAGAACGGACGTATCACCATTCAATGCTTTCAAAATCAGATCCCCCTGTTCCGCACAAAGCGGATCATGGATTTTCTTAAAGTAGTGTTCCATAAGGAATTGGGCATACTTTACCAAACGGTATGGACCGAACGGGAACTCGTCATTCTGTCCGCCGACAGCTACGCAGCGTTCTGCACGGACAGCCTCGGCGAAGTCCGGAAATTCTGCACTGTCAGCAAAAATAATGGTGTAGTCCACAGTTGCTTTCTGACTCGGTCTTCCATGCCAGTCGCTGCTGCCGATGAACGGTTTCCGGAATTGATATTCCCGGATCGCTTCCATGACTTTTGCGTTGAGCAGAGCCATGCGGGGAACAGTGAAGTTGCCAAGCTCCAGCGCATCAAAATTGCCTCTGCGGAGAATGATATCCGTCATGAGTTCCGTTGCCGCATAGCGGGCGTTTTGTTTCCAGTAAGGATGACAGTAGACGGAGAGACCGCCCAGTTCCCGGATCTTGCTTGTGATCGCTTCAAATTGCGCCGCATACTTTGCATCATGTTCGGGATAATCTTTCAGTTCGTTCTGAATTTTTTCCACCCGTGCGGCAAAGTCGCTTTCCGGATCATATTCCCACTTGCTGATGGATTCGGAAGAACCCAAGCTCAGAATATGGGTGATCCCGAACCCGTAATTTTCCGCTTCTTCGCCGTGATAGACCTCCAAGCCGGAATCGAATTTTTTCATTGCTTCGATCGCCTGCAAAGACGGTTCGTAACATGCATGGTCTGTCAAAGCGGTGAAGTCATATCCAGCCTGCCGCATATAAGCCGGGACAAATTCCGGCGGGTAATTGCCGTCGGAACCGGTACTGTGCGTATGAACACTGCCCTTGAAGACGTTATATTTCAGAAGATCTTTTTCCAGAGTATAGAAGTAAAAATCCTCCCGGTATTCCTTATCACCTTCCAGAACGGAAATGCCGATCCAGTGTTCATGTTCACCATTGAAATCAAGGTCGAACGTAAGGATATTTCCGGAAACGGAACAGGGGACTTTCTGCCAGAGCAGTTCCCGGTCAGGGGTCAGTCTGGCGATGCTGCCGTCATCCATGCGGTGATCGTCCCGGACATATTTTACATCGATCTCGTCAATATTTCTCAAGATCTCCGGACTGAGGATTTCCAGTTCAAAATGAAGTTTTGAATCAGCCGGAAGCACTCTTGCGGGCATATTTGCGAATGCACCGGACAGACGTTGAGAGGTCTTGATCCGCTGCAGGCGTTCCATGACAGTTTCCTTTTTTTGCGTAGTACGATTCACTGTTTGATTTCCTTTATTAATAATTTCCGCCGAACCCGAAAAGGACATTGACTTTCAGGTTGGCGTAAGTTGATGACGGCAGTCTGTGAGACATCAAGGTGTTTTCCGGCATGGATTCCACATGACCGTCCAGGAACAGGATATTGCAGTAACCGCGGTGTCTGCTTCTGTTGGAATAGCTGCCATTGGAAGTGGCGAAGCGTCCATGTTCTTTGGGTGAGGATGTATCAACTGTTTCCAGCGTTGTTGCAACATTTGTGGAGTCCATGAGGTAAGACATTGCGCTGGCGCGCTTTGCCTGTCCGAACTTCTGGATCGCCGGAAGAGAGGTGTAAGGTTTTCCTCCGGTATTGTATTGGTTCATGCCATATTGCACATACATAAAAGTTGCGACTTTGATCGGGGATGCCGGACATTTCATGATACCGTTTTGCCATTCCGGCGGAACCCCTTTGCTTTGTCCGTCAGAGGTAGCAATTCTGCTGTCGATATCCATTCCGGCGTACGGAGCCGCAAACATATTCCAGCTTCTTTGCACATCGCTGTAAACCATGTTGCGGTGTTCTTCCGGTTTGTTATAGGCACAGCAGGGCAGAATAATGTCATTGTAATCAGAAGCGTACTGAAGAATGGCGGTTCCCCATTGTTTCAGATTCCCCTGACAGTTTGACCTCAAACTGGTCGCTCTTGCATTGTTCAGGGCGGGCAGCAGCATTCCGGCGAGGATCGCAATGATTGCAATCACAACCAGAAGCTCGATCAGTGTGAAGTGTTGTTTTTTCATGATGTTATCTCCTTATTCTAAAATAAATCTTCTGAAAAATGCGGGTGTTTTTCCGTATGTGATTCCCGGTGAAAATTCCAGCTGAGTGGAAACTCTTGCATCTTTTGCATCAAAGTCAAAGATGACGATATTGAATCCGAAGACTGTCCCTTTGACCGGTTTCAGTTTTGCAAGATTTTTCCACGGGAAACGGACAAGATAAACAGTTTTGTTCCCGGTGCGGACGATCTGCGGTTTTCCTATGATTTTCCGGGCGATATCCGGGGAACCTGTTCCGCAGAACAATTCCGGTCCTTCCGGTGTGGCGGCAATGGTAAATTCCCGGTCATCGGCATCATAACCGCCGGGGGTGAGAACGGAATCAAATTCATTATTTGCTGTTTCAAAGGCACATTGGATCGCATCCTGATCCCAGGAACGGACACCGGAATTACGGGAAACCGGAACATCATCTGTGATCTCAGCCCCGAGATAAAAATAATTCTGATCATAACCGAGGTAGATCTTTGCGGACAAATCATTTTTTCCGGTCCAATATCCTGCAACATCTGCTTCCAGCGGTTTCAAGTGTTTGACAGAATCCATTACCAGCGGCTGAACTTTCTCAAAGCCTTTCAATGCGCCATTCTGAATGGAGGGGACTGCTGAAAGTTTTGCAACACCATACCATTCATCTTCTTTTTCTGTATGATATTTGACATCGTTGACCACTGCAGAGGCTGTGAGTTTCCCTTTCCCCGGCGGACAGTCAAAAATGACATTCTTCATGGTTCCGCGTTTGATGGAAACTTTTTTTGCCGGCAGACTGTTGAGGGAAACTGCGGCATTCAGATCTTTTCCGGCTTTATTCTGAACGGTTACACAGACTTTTCCGTTATTGACCCGGTGCAGAGTGATATAAACCTCCGGCAGAATATATTTCCCGTTCCGGAATGCTTTTACCACTGCCTCCTGCGGCGCATCGAATTCCAGATAAAGGACTCTGTCGTTCAGCTTGAAATTCTGCGAACCGGTTTTTCCGTTCAGCGGTCTTCCGAGAAAATCAACGCCGCCCCAGTCGGAGGGCATAGTGATCTTAGCATCAATATCGCCTTTCACATAAGCCCAGAATGCCGCCAATGTTTTGTTCCCTTTGCGGAAGACATAGCAGTAGACATCCGGATGAGGTGAGGCATCTACCGGATCCGTCACGAATGCCAGCATACGGGCGGAAACTGCCCAGCTTGCCGCATGAGGTTTCGGAGAGCCGGTTGCATTGTTCCACATGCCGTAGTCGATTCTCCCACCGCGTTTTTCGTAGGAAATGTTATTGTCAAAGGTGAAAAACGTCCATTTCCGGACACCCATTGCACGCAGGATAACAAGATTCCTTGCATTGATTTTAGCGACTTCTTTTACGATATCAGAATCAATTTTCGGGTGATCCAGAAAGTTGTAACCGCTTTCAGTGCAGGCAACAAATTTGTTGTTTCCAATGACAGAACGGGTATCTTTGAACCGGTCAAGGAGTTTTCCGGATTCCGGTCCGTCAACGGTCAAACCTTTTGCTGCAGTCACTTTCCCCAGATAAAGACTGCAGGAGATGCCGTCAAGGTGATCTTTGACATCATGCCACATCTTCCGTCCGATGGGGTGCCGGTCCATAAAACAGCCGCCACCGCCGACAACCATTGACGGGTCGATCTTTTTGATCGTTTCATAAAGGGCTTTCTGTACGCCGATATAGTGGAAGACTTCCCATTTGGAACGATGCTGGGTGTTGTAGATCTCATCTCCCATGTACCAATCCCGGACTTTTCCGTTTGCGGTTTTTGCCAGCAGAGCAAAGAAGTTTTTCCAGGTCTGGAAATATGCTTCGTCATAGGGATTGATCCCTTTTGCCAGTTTATCATTGATCTTTTTCCGCATATAAAGCGGCTGCTGCTGGTTGGTCGCCGTTGAATGCTGGGAGGAATGGAAGATGATATATGGCTCAAAACCGTATTTTTCGCACATGGCGAGCCATGCTTTCAGGCGTTTCATCTCTTTGGGATAAAACGTTGTCGGGCTTGACTGCATGTGTCTGCGCTGGGCGATGAAGTTGCTGGAACCGTTGCCCATGCGGATCTGTTTTTCAATTGTTCCGGGTGTCTTGGCAGAGAAAAACGGATCCCGTTTTCCTTTCTGTCGTTCAACAACGATTCCGGTGCTTGTCACTTCTGCGACAGTTCTTCCGTTTTCAGTAAATTTTCCTTTCAGAACGAACCAGCCGCGGAACTCTTTCAGCGGAGCGAGTTTGATTTGAAATGCACCTTCAGCCTTGTTGGGAAGCGTGACAGATTGCTTGCCATCTGCAACCGGTTGACCGTCAAAATCAAGAAGCTGCCAGACAAAGTCCATCGTCTTTCCGGGAGCTTTATTTTCTTTGAACTCAATGGTATAAGTCATTGATTCGCCGGGATAATAGACCCCGCCGTGAACTTCTGCCGGGAATCCCCGTTTCAGTGAGATCACATGTTTTGCTTTCGGTCCTTCCGCCTGTTTCCGGACAGGTCCGAAATAAACATTATCGACCCAGCTGGTTCCTTTTGTGCTTTTATAACCATGGATCCGGATATGGAGTTTTGCCGTTGAAGCTCCTGCAGGAATTTGAACTTTCGTGCTGAAAAAAGTCCAGTCTGAGGGCGGACGGTTCCATTTGTTCCCGATTTTTACGGTTCTCAGTTTTTTGTCTTTGACTTCCGGAAATTCCAGCAGGAGTTCCGTCACACTGTTATGGTCAAAACCGGCACTTTTCACCCAGAAAGAGAGTTCTGCTTCTTTCAACCTGTTCAGCTTCAGCGTTTTGCTGTAAGTGATGTTGCAGACATGCTGTTTTGTCCATGCCAATTTCATGGAAGCGGTTCCGCCTGCTCCCTGAAAATCAGTTTTGTCCAGAGCCGGCTGAAGCCAGACCCTGCTGTCTTTCCGTTTCCAGTCAGAAGATTTCCACTGGGCAAGCCCGCTTTCAAAACTGTGATTTTCCACAAGGTTCTGAGCGAACATGCAGACTGTAACCGCAGTAGAAAGAAGCAAGGCAGTCAATTTGTTTGTGTTCATTTTTTGATATTCTCCTTATTCTAGAATAAACCGTTTAAACAGAGCCGGAGTTTTCCCGTAGGTGATCCCCGGTGAAAATTCCAGCTGACAGGAAATTGTGGCATCCTTTCTGTCAAAGTCAAAGATCACAACATTGAAACCGAAAACGTTCCCCTTTACCGGCTTTTTTCCGAGCAGGGACCACGGAAGAGCAACAAAATAGATCGTCTTATTGCCGCTCCGCACGACTTGCGGTTTTCCGATCAGCTTTCTCCGGATGTCTGAAGGCCCGGTAAAACAGAAGAGCTGCGGTCCTTTCGGGGTGGCGGAGAGAACAAATTCCCGGTCATCGTTCCCATATCCGCCGGGGGATAAGACAAGATCATAGTCATTGTTTCCCATATCGAACCCGAACTGCATGGCATCCTGATTCCATGACAGCTGCCCGGCATAACGGGAAACCTGAACATCATCGGTAACTTCCGCTCCGAGATAAAAATTCCTGTCATCATAACCGGTCCAGATCTTTGCAGAAAGGTCATCTTTACCGGTCCAGATCCCGTGTGTTTCGATTTCCGCAGGCTTGATGTGCTTCATGGAATCCATGACAAGCGGCGCAGCCTTTTCAAACCCGATCAAACGGTTCCCCTGAAGCGACGGCGGTACAGCGAGCTTTTTCACCGGATACCATTCATCTTCTTTTTCCGCATGATATTTGACTCCGTTTACAGTAACAACAGCGGATAGTTTTCCGCTGCCGGGAGCCTTTGCAAAAGCCGCCTGTCCGATGGTTCCGCGCTTTACAATGATTTTCTGAACCGGAGAGCCGTTGAGAGAAACTTCCGCTTTCAGATCTCCGGCGGTCTTATTTTTGACCATGACACCGACTTTTCCGCCGTCGATCCGGTTGATTGACACATAAGCCTCCGGCAGGACATATTTTCCTGTCCGGAAGGCTTTTGCGACAGCCTCCTGCGGAGCGTTGAATTCAAGATAAAGAACTCTGTCGTTGAGCTTCAAATTGTTTGAGCCTTTCTTTCCGCTGAAAGGTCTGCCGAGAAAATCCATCCCCGTCCAGTCTGACGGCATATTGATCTCTGCATCCACATCCTCTTTGGAGTAAGCCCAGAATGCGGCAAGGGTTTTATCCCCTTTACGGAAGACATAACAGTAGATATCCGGACATGGCGAAGCATCCACGGGATTTGTTGCGAATGCCAGAACCCGTGCGGAAACTGCCCAGGCTGCAGCATGAGGTTTCGGAGAACCCCATTTCCGGTTCCACATTCCCCAGTCAGTCCTGCCGTAACCCCGTCTGGCGGATTCACAGCTGGGATCGTTTTCAAAGAGAAAATAGACCCATTTCCGGACCCCCATTGCTTTGAGAATGACAAGGCTTCTGGCTTTGATTTTGGCAACTTCTTTGACTTTTTCAGAATCAAGTTCCGGGAAATCCAGAAAACAGTAACCGCTTTCTGTTCCGGAAATAAAGGTATCTTTCCCGATCACATCACGGGTTATTTTGAACCGGTTCAGGAGTTTTCCGGTTTCCGGTCCGTCAAGAGTCAACCCTTTCGCAACCGTTCCTTTCCCGAGATACAGACTGCAGGCAAGTCCGTCTGTATGATTCCGGAGCGTTTTCCACAGATATTTTCCCAATTCCGGATTCATATCAATAAATGTTCCGCAGCCGCCGATGATATTGGAAGGTTTCCGTTTTTTGACCTCCTCATACATGATTTTCTGAACCTGAATATAGTGTTCCAGTTCATATTTTGACTGATGATAGATATTGTAAATTTCATCCATCAGATACCAGTCCTGAACTTTATCCTTGTACTTTTCAGCGAGCATGGCAAAGAAATTGCGCCAGGTTTGATAATATTCTGCATCGTAGGGATTGATCCCTTTCGCCAATTTTTCATTGACTTTCTGCCTCAAAAATTTCGGCTGCTGCGGGTTTTTTGGCGTTGAATGCTGGGAGATATGGAAGAGGAAAAACGGCTCAAATCCGTATCTGACAGCCTCTTCCAGCATCTTTTCTTCGTTGGGCATCCGGTAAGAATCCGGACCTGTCTGAATAAAACGTCTCTGAAGAGTGATAACACATGAACCGTTGCCCATGCGGATCTGTTTTTCAATAGGTCCTGCACCCTTTGCAGAGAAGAACGGATCCCTTTTTCCGATCTGTTTCTGCACAACGATACAGGATGTTTTTACATCAGAAAGTTTCTTTCCTTTGGAAGAGAGTTCGCCTTTTATGAAAAACCAGCCGGGATATTTATTCAAAGCGGATAAATCGATCTGGAACGCACCGTCTTTCTGCGGTGGAAGTGTCACAACTTGTTTTCCGGTAAGGATTTTCTTTCCATCAAAGTCAAAAATCTCCCACGCAAATTCCGCCTTTTTGCCCGGGAGCTTGTTGTCGGTATATTCAAAAGAATAAATGATCTTTTCGCCGGGATAATAGACTCCCCCATGCTTTTGTGTGGAGATCCCGCGTTTCAGAACGATTTTTTTCTCAACAGGTTTTTCCGCCGCCGCTTTTTTTACCGGTCCGAAGTAAAGATTATCCAGCCAGTTTGTACCTTTCAGATTCTTGTATCCGTGAACTTTGATCCAAAGTCGGGCTTTCGTTACATTTCCGGGGACTTTTATAATTTTTGTATATTGCGTCCACTCTTCCGGTCTGCGGTTCCACGGATTCCGCAAAGAAATGGTATTTTTCTTCTTATCCTTGATTTCCGGAAAAACAACAGCGATTTCCACTTGGTTGAATGTGGTATAACCGGCGGCTTTCATCCAGAAAGAGAGTTCCAGTTCCTTTGCCGTCGGCAGTTTGATCTCTTTCTGATACAGGATATAACAGATATGCTGATTGGTCCAGTCAAGCCGCATGGAGGTGCTGCCGCCTGCACCCTGAGAGGTGGTGGAGTCTGCGACAGGGAAAAGCCATTTTTTTCCGCCGCCCAGTTTCCAGCCGGCAGGTTTCCACGGAGATATTCCATCCTCAAAGCTACTGTTTTCAATCAGGTTCTGAGCGAATGTACTGCTTGACATTATTGCAGCGATTAGAAATAACAACCATTTTTTCACGGTTTGACATCCTTTCTTTCAGCATATTTCTGCTTTTTCATAAGCTCTGATCTGATAGACTCTCGCAGAGGAATCTCCTCTGGAGGCGCGAACCGTCAGGCGCAATGCGGAAAGTTCCACTGCCGGGAAAACATGTTTCCGGAACCGCAGATAATTGTCTGATTCTTCCGCAAGAACGATCACCCGGTCGCCGCAGATCCCTTCCAGAACATAATCCTTCACACACTCCGTCTGGGATGAGTAAATATTGATGTGTTCCAGACAGGTATCAAAGACCAGTTCCACGCAGGAAACGGTCTTCTTTTCGGGGAAAGTGACCTGAGCCGTCTGCGGGAATCCCGCTTTCGGATCGGAAATCCAGATGGAAAGATCATCACCGCCGCGGTTCGCGCTTTTGACGATATTTTCTCCCTCAAAAGGTTTCTGTTCCGGGACAAGTTTGAAGCTGTGGTTGGTATTATCTCCTTGCGGCGGCCACGAAATCGGCAGGTTCGCACGCCAGATGCCGGGCAGGTTCCGCATGTTCAAACAGCTTTCCACAGAAGCCGGACCGCTCAGACGGATATAATAGCGTTTTCCAACCTCCGTTCCGGCATTGAATTTGAACTTGATCTTCTGTCCTTTCCCCGGGGCGACCTGAACTTTGGATTCAGCAATAACAGTTCCTTTCGTGAACTCATACATCTCCGGTTGGAGAACCAGCTCTGCACAAACTTCTGCCGGTTCCGTACCGTTGTTGTTCATCATAAACACCGCTTCCCGGATCTCCGGAGTTGTGGCAATAAACGATTGCGCCGCAGGAGACTCGCCGGTTCCAAGTGCTTCGGTTCCGATACATTCCGTATCAAGCAGATCCAACGCCATGCTGGAAGAAACTTCCACTTTCGCATTAAGACAGAGATTGTCGGGATCTTCCACGGAAACATCCGGCAGCGTATGATCCACACGGTAGAGAAGCCGGAGCAGTTCTTTCATCCGTTTTTCAGAAATCGTCCGGGGGATTTCATCATATTTGCAGCAGAGGATTGCCGTTGCTGCCGCAGCCTGACCGCACAACGCACAAGTTCCCATCAGACGGGTGGACGAAAGTGCCGCATGGGTCACGCTGATATTTCTGCCTGCCATCATGAGATTTTTCACTTCGGGAGTGTAAAGACAGCGCAGGGGGATCTGATAAAGTCCGGGGGAGAGGATCCCGTGTTCCGGGCCGCAGGGTGTGTTTCCGCTGAAGATCCCTTTCAGCGGGTGAATATCCAGATTTCCGCCGCTGTATGCTACCCCATCGGGATAGACCGCATGTTTTTCGACATCGTTTTGAGTCAGGATATAGTCGCCCATGATACGGCGGGATTCCCGCTTTGCCGGAATGCTGGAAATCCATTCGATGGCATAATTATCCGCATTGTGATCCCCATGATTTTTGATGTGATCCCAGACTCCGTAGACGACTCCGAGAAGCCGTTTGTAGATCACTTCATTGTCGCAGATGGTGTCCATTTCTCCGCCGCATTCAATCCACCAGTACCCTTTCCGGGGATCTTTATGGGATCTACCCGGACCAAGCATTTCATCTGTAAATTTTTCAGCCCAGTCGGGCGCTTTGAACGGGATCGGATGACCGGTATCGACTGCCCGGAAATAGATGCTTGACCCCAGGGTACAAGTGTCGGGCTGATCGGGTGCGAGACTTTCATTGAATTCGCTTTTCCCCTCTCTGCCGTGTCTGAATTGCGCTCCTGCTTTTACAGCAACAAAAGAGTCTCCGGAACAATCCAGAACCATCTTCGGTGTGATGCGGTTGGTTAGGTCACTGTTCAAAGTCCGGGCAAGGATCTCCGTGATCCTGCCGTTTTCCACTTTTACATCGTATGCTTCGGTGTTTAAGAGAAGAGTCAGATTTTCCTCTTTTTCCGCCACATCCCGCAGAACCTGACTGAGATGATTCCGCCATCCGTTTTCGTAAAGATATTCGGTCGTCATGCGGAAATCTTCGATGGGTCCGGTCTCCCGGGCATCCCGGGTGGTCCAGTTGGAACCTCCTACGATCAAGGCACCGATGGACTCACATTCACATTCAGATCCAGCAGGTCCGCCAAGAGTCGGACGATTATGGACAAGCACTGTTTTCGCACCCAGCCGTGCTGCTGTGACTGCGGCAGAGATTCCAGCCATTCCGCCGCCGACGATCAGGATATCCGGAGAGTAATACCGGTTCAGATCCTGTGGATTTTCCCGTGTGTAATAAGAGCCCATGATGTAATTTCCTTATTTTAAAATAAACCGTTTGAACAGCGCAGGTGTTTTCCCGTAGGTGATTCCCGGTGAAAATTCCATTTGACAGGATGTCGTCGCATCTTTGGCATCGAAGTCAAAAGCAACGATATTGAATCCGAAAACAGAACCTTTGACCGGGTTCAGCTTGCCGAGATGCACCCACGGGATCCGGATCAGATAAACCGTTTTGTTTCCGGTCCGGACGATTTGCGGTTTTCCGATCATCTTCCGCATGATATCAGGAGTTCCGGCATAACAGAACATTTCCGGTCCTTTGGGAGTCGCAGAGAAGATAAATTCCCGGTCATCCGCATCATAACCGCCCGGAGAAAGAGTTTTGTCAAAACTGGTGTTTTCCGTATCGAACGCACATTGAACGGAATCCTGGTTCCAGGAAAGTTCGCCGCTGTAACGGGAGATTTGAACATCATCCGTCACTTCCGCTCCAATATAGAAAAAGCTCTTGTCATAGCCGAGATAGATCTTTGCTGCCAAATCTTCTTTGCCTGTCCAGATCCCGTGACTGTCGATGTCAGCCGGTTTCAGGTGTTTGACGGAATCCATGACCAGCGGAGTGACCTTTTCAAACCCTTTCAGCGTACCATTCTGAATCGCAGGCACAGCAGAAAGGGGGGCAACACCATACCATTCATCTTCTTTTTCAACCCCGTAACGGATCCCGTTGACCACTGCCGCCGCAGAGAGCTTTCCGTCGCCCGGAGGACAATCAAAGATGACTTCTGCAACGGTACCGCATTTGACGGTGATCTTCTTCGCCGTCTGACTGTTCAAGGAAACTTCCGCCTTCAAATCTCCGGCAGTTTTGTTTTTGACACTCACGCAGACTTTTCCGCCGTTGATCCGGTGAAGCGTGACATAGACTTCCGGCAGGACATATTTCCCCGAACGGAATGCTTTCACGACAGCATCCTGCGGTGCATCGAATTCCAGATAAAGTACCCGGTCATTCAGCTTGAAGTTCTGCCGTCCGGATTTCCCTTTCAGCGGTCTGCCGAGAAAATCAACGCCGCTCCAATCCGTTGGCATTGTGATCGTTGCATCAATTGCTTCCGGAACATAAGCCCAGAATGCCGCAAGAGTTTTCTTCCCTTTGCGGAAGACATAACAATAGACATCCGGACAGGGTGAGGCATCCACCGGATCCGTCACGAATGCCAGAACCCGGGCGGAAACTGCCCATGTTGCCGCATGAGGTTTCGGGGAACCGGAAGCCCGGTTCCACATGCCGTAATCAATTCTGCCGCTGCCCCATTTTGCTGATTCATACATCACATCATTATCAAAGGTGAAGAACGTCCATTTCCTAACACCCATGGCGCGCAGAACGACCAGATTTCTTGCGTTGATTTTTGCAATTTCTTTTACCATATCCGAGTTCAGTTTCGGAAATTCAAGGAAACTGTACCCGCTTTCCGTTCCGGAGATGAATTTTTTGTTTCCGATGACCGAACGGGTATCTTTGAACCGTTCAGGAAGTTTTCCGCTCTCCGGACCGTCAAGGGTCATTCCCTTTGCAACAGTTCCTTTCCCCAGATACAAACTGCAGCTCAACCCGTCAAGATGATCCTTGACCAGATGCCACATCTTTCTACCGAGGGGATCTTTATCCATAAACGTCCCGCCGCCCGCGACCATCATGGAAGGATCGATTTTCTTTATCGTTTCATAAAGAGCCTTCTGCACGCCGACATAGTGGGGGACTTCCAATTTGGAACGGTGATAGATATTATAGATCTCATCGCCGATATACCAGTCCCGCACTCTTCCATTGGCGATTTTTGCCAACTGTGCAAAATAATTTTTCCAGGTTTGATAATATGCCGCATCGTAAGGATCGATCCCCTTTGCCAGCTTATCATTGACCATCTTCCGCATATAAAGCGGCTGCTGCTGATTGTTCGGCGTGGTGTACTGGGAAATATGGAAGATGATATAAGGTTCAAATCCATATTTTTCACACATGGCAAGCCACTCTTTCAGGCGTTTTTCTTCCCGGGGATAAAGACTGTCAGGACCGGACTGCATGATTCTGCGCTGGGCAAGATAGTTGCTGGAACCGTTGCCCATGCGGATCTGTTTTTCGATGGTTCCGGGATCTTTCGCAGAGTAAAACGGATCCCGTTTCCCCGGCTGTCGTTCAACAACGACTCCGGAACTCAACATTTCTGCAATGGTTCTTCCGTTTTCCGTAAACTTTCCTTTGAATGCGAACCAGCCGAGGAACCCCTTCAGTTCCGGTAATCTGAACTGAAAAGCCCCTTCTTCTGCTGCGGGGAGCGTGACCGCTTGCGTTCCCTCTGCAACAGTTTGTCCGTCAAAGTCCTGAATCTGCCATGTGAAGTTCATCTTTTTCCCGGGAACCGTATTTTTTGAGAACTCAATGGAGTAAATCATGGGTTCTCCGGGATAATAGATGCCGCCGTGGTCACAAACCGGCACACCGCGTTTCAGGACAATTATTTTTTTGCCTGCTGCCCGTTGCCTTTCTTCTGCGGCGCGCCGAAGTAAACATTATCGACCCAGCTGGTTCCTTTTGTGCTTGTGAATCCATGGATCCGGAGACAGAGTTTTGCTTTGGTTGCGCCTTCCGGAACCTGGATCAGCCGGCTGAAATTGGTCCATTCTTTCGGAGGACGGTTCCATTTGTTCCCTGCGCTGATATTTCTCTTTTTGGGATCTTTCGCATCGGGGAAGTTTACTGTGATTTCAATGATATTGGTTTTGTCATAGCCAACATTTTTTCCCCAGAAAGAGAGTTCCACTTCTTTCAATCCGTTGAGAGGGATCTCTTTTTTATACCAGATATGGCAAATGTGCTTGTTCGTCCAATCAAGTCTCAGAGAGGCAGCTCCGCCTGCACCTTGAGAGTTGGCTTTATCAGAAGCAGGAGCAAGCCAGATTTTTCCGTCTGGCCGTTTCCAGCTGGGGGGTGCCCACTGGTCAACGCCGTTTTCAAAGCTGCTGTTTTCCACGAGATTCTGTGCATTGAGTCCGAAGATCATTCCGGCTGCAAGCAGACCAAGCATCAATTTTATGTGTTTCATAAATCATCCTTTCTTATTTGAGTATAAAACGTTTGAACATTGCAGGTGCTTTTCCGTAGGTGATCCCCTTGGAAAAGTTCAAATGGCACGCAAGGGAGCCTTTGGGATCATCGGTATCAAAAACCACAAGGTTGAACCCGAAGACAGAACCGGGCTTCCCTTTCAGTGCGCCCAGCGCACGCCACGGGATCCGTCCCAGATAAAGTGTCCGGTTCCCGACTCTCACAACTTGCGGTTTTTCCAGATTTTTCCGTTCGATATCCGGCGTTCCGGTATAACAGAACAGTTCCGGTCCGCGCGGGGTGGCTGAGATGATAAATTCCCGGTCATCGCCATCGTAACCGCCGGGGAAGAGAACCGGGTCAAAAGCATTGTTTGCCGTATCGAACCCGAACTGGATGGAGTCCTGGTTCCATGCGTTGATCCCATGACTGCGGGTGACATTCACTTCATCGGTCACGTCTGCGGCAAGATAGAAATAGTTCTTGTCATACCCGAGATAGATCTTTGCGGAAAGGTCATCTTTTCCGTTCCAGAAACCGTGTCCGTCCGCATTGTCCGGCATCAGATATTTCACCGAGTCCATGACCAGCGGAGTTACATTTTCAAAGCCTGTCAGCTTTCCGTTTCTGATTGCGGGCGCGGCGGTAAGTCTTGTAACTGCATACCATTCATCTTCTTTGGAAACGGCGTAAGTCAAACCGTTGATAAATGCCTTTGCATTGAGTTTTCCGGATCCCGGCGGACAACGGAAAGAGACTTTGGAGAGTTTTCCGGCAGGAACTTTGAATTTCTTCGCCGGGAGCTGATTCAGGACGGCTGTTCCGGTAAGATCTTTTGCCGTTTTGTTCTGCAGGTAAATGCTGACCATATCGCCGTTTTCGCGGGTCACGGTGATATAGGCTTCCGGCAGGAGATATCTTCCGTTCCGGAACGCTTTTGCCACAACTTCCTGCGGCGCATCAAATTCCAGATAACGCACCTGTTCGTTCAGTTTCATGTTCTGTTTCCCGGCTTTTCCCTTCAGCGGACGTCCGATGAAATCCATACCGCTCCAGTCGGCAGGCATGTCAATGACCGCTTCCACACCGTCTTTACTGAACGCCCAGAACGCCGCAAGAGTCTTGTTTCCTTTTTTGAAAACATAACAGTAGACATCAGAGTGAGGGGAAGCATTGATTGGTTTTTCCACAAAAGCCAGCATTCTTGCGGCGACTGCCCAGGCTGCTGCGTGGGGTTTCGGACAGCCGGAAGCTCTGTTCCACATGCCGTAGTCGACCCGTCCGCTGCCCCATCTTTTGGATTCGTACATACCGTCATTGATGAATGTAAAGTAGGTCCATTTTCTGACCCCCAGCGTTTTCAGCAGAACCATATTCCGGGCAACAACAGTGGCAACATATTTTGTGATATCGCCGTCGATGGCAGGGAAATCAAGGAAGCTGTAACCGCCTTCTGTGGAGGTGATAAACTTATCCGGACCGATGATGGAACGGGTATATGCAAAGCTCTTCAGCAATCCCCACTGTTCGGGCTTGTGACACTCAATCCTTTTCCGGCGGTGGTGCTGCCAAGATAAAGACTGCATGCCAGACCATCCACATAATCTTTCACATCGGGCCACATCTTTTTGCCGATGGGGTCACGGTCCATGAATGTATTCCCCGCGCCGATCACATTGCTGGGATCTTTCTTCTTGATCTCTTCGTGGAAGATCTTCAAAACAGCAAGATAATGGGGAATTTCATACTTGGAAAGATGATAAGAGTGATAGATTTCATCCGCAAAATACCAGTCGGTCACATCCTTGTTATAACGGCGGAACATCATGGCGAACATATTCCGCCAGGTCTGATAATATGCCGCATCGTATGGATCGATTCCCTTTGCCAGTTTTGCGTTCACTTCATCGAACATATATTTCGGCTGTTTCGGATTCCGCTTTTCGTTTTTCGCCTGTGAAATGTAAAATTGGAAGAACGGTTCAAAACCATATTCCTTGCAGTTCCGGATGAACTTGTCGATATTTGCCATAATTTTGGGATTGTATTGATCCGGACCGGTCTGCAAAAATCTGCGCTGTACAAAGTAGCCGACAGAACCGTTTCCCATTCTGCGCTGTCTTTCATAGGAGCCGCCGCCTTTGGCTGTGAAAAACGGATCCCGTTTCCCTGTCTGACGTTCAAGGATCATCCCGGAACTGGTCACTTCTGCGATTTTTAAACCATTTTCAGAGAGTTTTCCTTTCAGAGCGAACCAGCCGCGATATACTTTCAGATCGGGCAGTTTGAGCTGAAACGTTCCGGCGGCAGTTTTCGGGAGCGTGACTTTCTGCGTTCCGGAAATGACTTTTTTACCGTCATAATCATTGACCTGCCAGGAAAAATCAAGGGTTTTCCCCGGAATCTTGCTGCTGTTGAACTCGTAAGAGTAGATGATCTCTTCTCCGGGATAATAAACGCCTCCGTGGTCACATGTTGAGATTCCACGGGAAAGAACGATTTTTTTCTCCTGAACAACTGCTTTTGTCTTTGCTCTGACAGGTCCGATATAGATATTATCGACCCAGGTCGTGCCCGCTTTGTTTTTATAGCCGTGGATTTTCATGGTGACTTTCATCTTTGTCACACCGGCAGGAACGGGGATCTTCTTTTCAAAAAATGTCCAGTCCGGCTGTGTTTTGTTCCATGGCGTGCTGATCCCGTTTGACCAGCCTTTTTTCTTTTTCATTTCGGGAAATTCCACGGAAATATTCAGCTGTCCTTTTGTGGTGTTTTCATAACCGGCGGATTTTGTCCAGAAAGAGAGTTCCAGTTCTTTCAAGCCTGTCGGGATCTTGATCTCTTTGTGGTAGATCACATAAAATGTGTGCTTATTCGTCCAATCCATCCGCATAGAGGACGCTCCGCCGATACCTTGAGAGTTTGCTTTGTCCTGAACAGGCGTCAGCCAGTTATGTTTCCATGTCGGGAGTTTCCACTGAGAGATTCCGTTTTCAAAATCTCCGTTTTCGATGAGATTCTGACCGCAGAGCAGGGCAGATATTCCTGTTACGGCAAGAAATGCCAGCAATTTCGTTTTGAACATGTTTTTCATTTTTTATATCATCCTTTCCTTTGTTATCCTTCAAACCCGGTCCGCTGCAGAAATTCTTCCAGAAACGGAAATTCATAAAGCAGGCGGTGTGCGTATTGTCCTTTATCACCCGAAAGAAGAAATTCAGCAAGCTGCCCGGCGATTTTCTTTTGCGGACGGTGCAAAACTCTTGTATGGGGCGGCAATCCCGGGCATTTTAGCATTTCGCTGACACTGAAAATCATCCGTGTTTCCGGCGGGATCCCAGTCTCTTTGAAAAAATCAAGATCTGCCGGGATCTCTGAATAAACATCGTTATCAAAAATCAAACCGTCAAACTTGGTTTTGTGATAAACCTCTTTCAGCATTGACAATAATTTATGCGGAGGAACATTGTTTTCAAAGAGAATAAAGCTGTCTTCTGAGAACTCCAACCCGAGTTCAGAAATGGCTTTCATAAAATAGGCTTTTCCATGCTTGGAAATATCCGTGGAGGCTCTGCCGAAATATACGATCCGGTGCGCACCGTCCTGAACGAGCTGTTTTACTCCGGAGCCCAGACACTCCCAGTAGTCGGAAAGATGGTAATTGCAGAGCGGTGTTCCGTATTTTGAGAACTTTTCCAGCGGGATCGGTCTTGAGCTGACAAGTCCGCACCGGCAGCCGCGTTCGTTCAGCGTTTGCAGAAGCTGCGGCGCCCATTCCACTCCGTGAGTCATCACCATACTGTCTTTATCAAGATGGTTGAACTGCCGGAGATCCAGATCATTGGGATTGTTATTTATCGTAATGGGCAGGGTGACAACATAAGTTCCCGCTTTGACGGCGGATTCCATTGCTCCAAGGATCATCTGGTGGATCAGAAAGGAACTCCAATAACCGGTTGCTGCGAGATAATCCGGGCAGGGAACGAGAACAGTGATCGGCTGGATTTCTTTCTTCTTCACTCTGCTCCGGAGGAATGTTCCGTGATTTGTCCGGACGATCATCCCTTCTTCTTCCAACCGTCTCAATGTGTACCGCAGAGTTCTCCGGGCGACACCGACCCTGGCTGCCAGTTCGTTTTCCGAGGGCAGCCTTCCATTCTGCGGTATATCTCCCTGAAACATCTCAAGAAGATAGGTATAAATCATTTCCTGCTTTGACGGGAGCGGCATAAATCCACCTTTTTCTCTGTTGTGTACAATATACTTTGTGGTACACAATCATGTCAAGGGTGGATGTATGTTTTTTTTGATTTTTTTTATAGAATCAAGAGAATACTTTTCCTGTCTTTTTCTTTTATGCAGGAAAAATCTATGCAAGGCAGACTGTAAAAAGTTCTCTTTTCTTACAGGTGTTCTGAATTTTATTCAATAAAAAGGTCTGACGGAACACCGTTTTTGTTCTGTCCTGCTTCCAGCTTTTTGAATTGGACAATAGATCTCCATCCGGGACCGGAGACGGAAAGCTCACTGACGACCCAGAGATCATTCACTTTTTTCAGTCCATTCACGTCAAGAGTACGGAACGGTTTTCCCGTTTTCTTGTCGATCCACTCCACACGGATGGGGAAAATATAGGTGGCACTGGCATAAACTTTAACACGATCTTTTGTTTTCTGAGATTCAAAAACAAGGACACGGCAATCCTGCATCCGGATTTTTTCCGACTTTTCCTCTGCTTTGAAATCCCAGTAGATGAAGTTCATCACCAGGTCAGAAGGAAGGATCCCGACATCGCTCAGGGTAGATTTTCCGGATGTCTCCACCGAAGAAGAATAGGGGGCAAGTCTTGACTGGGTCAGCTGATAGACTTCTTTGTTCCGGAATACGAGCTGTCCGACGACCGCCTTTGCGGTAAAGAGAGAACGGAATGAGATCGGAGCAGCCACGGGACGGGAGCCTCTGCGGCGATGGATGACGGAGCCGGTCAAACGACCCCATGTTTCACCAGTTCCGGCAGAGCGCAATGCCTGAACAAACTGATTCACAGGAATATCTTTGTAGTCGGCAGCCTGAAGGCTCATTCCAATACACAGCAGGAGAAAAAGCAGGAGGGTTAATTTTTTCATTTTACTTCTTCCTTTTTGCAGTTGTTTTTTTCTTTTTCAAAGCGGGGATCGCTACTTTCCAGGCATCTTCCGCAGTGGTCACAAAGTGGAACTTGATCTTCCGTTTCACTTCTTCCGGGATTTCTTCGGCATCCTTCCGGTTTTCTTCCGGAAGAATCACATCTGTCACTCCCGCACAGAGGGCGCCGATCGATTTTTCCTTCACGCCGCCGATAGCAGTGATTGCACCGCGCAGGGTGATCTCACCTGTCATGGAGACCCGGTTTTTCACCGGCGTATTGGTCAGCAGAGAGATCAACGCTGTGGAAAGCGTGACCCCGGCAGAGGGTCCATCTTTCGGAGTTGCACCATCGGGAACATGGATATGGAAATCATTTTTTGTAAAAACGGTATCGGCAATTCCATATTCCGGGGCTTTGCTGCGGATGTAAGAGAATGCGGCAAGGGCACTTTCTTTCATCACATTTCCGAGAGAACCTGTAAGTTTGAGTTCTCCTTTTCCGCCGGGGATCAGAAGAGCTTCGATCTGCAAAATCGTTCCGCCGACACTTGTCCAAGCCATGCCGACAGCCGTTCCGACTTCCGGTTTGGCGGGGATCTCGTCATTGAGATAGCGGGGTGCGCCCAAAGCCTTTTTCACATTGGCGGGAGTGATAACAGCATCCTTTTTCGGGTCGAATTTATTTTCCACGACTTTCCGGGCAGTTTTCCGCATAACGGCTGCGATGGTTCGTTCAAGATTACGCACACCTGCCTCACGGGTATAAAGAGAAATAACATCTCTGGTGGCGTCGGAAGTCATGCGGATCTTCTTCTCTTCCAAGCCGTTTTCCACGATTTGGCGGGGGATAAGATACTGTTCCGCAATCTTCTGTTTTTCCAGAGGTGTATAGCCGGGAAGAGTAATCACGTCCATTCGGTCCAGCAATGGTGCGGGAATGGTATCCAGCAAGTTTGCGGTTGCGATGAACATGACATTTTCCAGATTGTAGTCCAGTTCCAGATAATTGTCATGGAATGAAAAATTCTGCTGCGGATCAAGGACTTCCAGCAGAGCAGATGCAGGGTCTCCACGGAAATCATTTCCGATTTTATCGATTTCATCCAGCATAAAGACAGGGTTGGAGCTGCCAGCTTTTTTCAAGCCCTGCAAAATCCTTCCGGGGAGTGCGCCGATATAAGTCTTGCGGTGTCCGCGGATCTCAGCTTCATCTTTGATGCCGCCCAGAGACATGCGGACAAATTTTCTTCCCATGGCATCTGCGATAGATTTTCCGAGAGACGTTTTTCCCACCCCCGGAGGACCGGAAAAGCAGAGGATCGGGGCTTTTTTATCCTTTTTGAGCTGCAGAACAGAGAGAAATTCAAGGATTCGTTCCTTTACATCTTTCAAACCGTAATGATCCCGGTCAAGGATCTCTGCGGCACGGCGGATATCGATGGTATCCTCGGTCATATTGTTCCAGGGCAGACTCAAAATCCAATCGATATAATTGAAAGAGACGGTATAATCCGGAGCTGTGGGGGGGATGGATTCGATGCGGCTCAACTCTTTTTCCAGAGTTTGCATCACCTGTTCAGGGGCATCGAGTTCATCGAACCGTCTGTGAAGTTCTGCCAAGTCCGGATTCCGGGTTTCTTCGCCCAGTTCTTCCTTGATGGTACGGAGCTGTTCCCGGAGAAAGAATTCCCGCTGGGATTTGCTCATGGCATTATGGACCTGTGTCTGGATTTCGGAACCCAGCTTCAGAACTTCCACTTCCCGGTTCAGCAGAATAGTGAGGAGCTGAAGCCGTTCCTGAAGTTTCGGCAGGGTGAGAATCGCCAGTTTTTCCGCATAACTGATGTTCAACGCATCCGCAATAAGATCTGTAATGCGGGTGTTGTTGTTCATATTGAGGATGGCGATTTTCAAATCTTCCGGGTAATTTGGAGAATAAGAGATGATCTCCTGGAACTGCTTGATCGCATTCCGGACCATCGCCTGAATTTCAATTTCGTTGCCATCCTGCTCTTTCAGCTGACGGAACGTTGCAAGACGGGTTTCCGGATTGAACGAGCTTTCCTTGATCCGGCAAAGTCCGCGGACAAGTACCCGGACAGTGTTATCCGGAAAACGGAGCATCTTCACGATCCGTCCGAGGACACCCGTGGAAAGGACTTTTTTCCCTTCGAGGGTAAAGGTTCTGATCCGGAGATTCAAACCGGCGGTATCAACGGGATCTGCGGGATATTCCGGAAAAAGCGCAAGCAGACGGTCTCCATCGGCGACTTTCTGAACGAGTTCGATAGACTCTTCTCCATCGATAACAAGGGGTGTCAGCGCAAACGGATAAACCAGCATACCGGAAAGAGCGATTGCCGGAACTGTCATCCGTTCCGGAAGATTGTTCACGCCTTCCTGATCAGGGTTTGTTTTTTTTATCTTTTTTTCAGCCATAATACATCTCCTGAAAATAAAAATCTTTGTTTTTGGAACTTTACAACGGTTTTTGATAAACGCAAGTCGTAATCTGAACTATTTTGACATTTTTTTCAAAGAAAAGGTTCTTTTCTCAATAACGGCATCCCGTTATTCCGGAGTTTTGGAGGATTCCGGTGCTTTTTCTTTTTCCCGTTCCTGTTTCTCTGCCCATAAAACTTCAAAAGGTTTTGTTCTGGATAATTCAATCAATTGTTTTTCTACAGCGGGATCTGTGATCTCATATTTGGCAGAAAAATGCACATGACAGGGAAGAAGAGTAAACTTCTGAATCCAAAATTTATCAGGATCATTTTTATCCACTCCGAAGTAAAATTTTTCCCCATTTTTATCAATAAGCAGATATGAATTTCCTAACACACGACCTTTGGCGATGTAGTGCACAGGAACATTTATATTGACCGGGAGTAAATCTTCCCACAAAACGACTTCAATATTTTGGATTTTTGCATCTATTTTCGGCTGCTTATAAATGACGTATGCCCACGTAATATCATAAATTGTTAAAAATAAAAGGATTGGAAGAGCAACCATCCAAAAAAACAATTTTTTCAAAATTTTCCAGAAACGCATAAATTCACCTCATTTCATCAATACTATGAAAACTATACCATCAGAATAAAAAATGTCAAATCATTATTATAGACCGTTTCACTTTGACATTTTGGCATCTCTGCCGGATCTTATACTTCAGAACAACTTTTCAAATCAATCTTTGTCTGAAACTTTACCTTGCAAAAAAGAAATCGTGGACTATATTACAGGGAAAAGAGAAAAACGGAGAAAGATTTTTATGGGTTTGTTCAAACTGGTTTCTGATTATACGCCGTCTGGCGATCAGCCTGCGGCGATTGCTGCCTTGACCAAAAATCTCCGGGAAGGCTGCTCTCATCAGCTGCTGCAAGGGGTCACAGGGTCAGGGAAGACATTCACGCTGGCAAATGTGATCGCCCAGTTTGACCGTCCGGTATTGGTCTTTTCCCATAACAAAACACTTGCCGCACAGCTTTACAGCGAATTCAAATCATTTTTCCCCGAAAATGCGGTGGAATATTTCATCAGTTATTACGACTATTATCTGCCGGAATCCTATATTCCGCAGACAGATACCTACATTGCAAAAGATGCCAGCATCAACGAAAATATCGAACGGCTCCGTCTTTCCGCGACATCTTCGCTGATCTCAAGAAAAGATGTGATCGTCGTTGCCAGTGTCTCCTGTATTTACGGATTGGGTTCGCCCGATGAGTTTCAGGGGATGTGCATTGAATTGAATGTAGGAGACACAGTCAACCGGAACGAGTTCCTGCACCGGCTGATCGCCATTCAGTACAACCGGAACGATATTGCGCCGGAAAAAGGGATGTTCCGTGTCCGGGGCGATTCCGTGGATGTGTTTCTGGCAGAAAAAGATGAAGTTCTGCGGGTGGAGTTCTGGGGCGATTCCGTGGAATCTCTTTCCCGACGAGACACGCTGACTGGAAAACTGATCGCCAATGTAAACAAAGCGTTTATCTTCCCGACCCGTCTGTTCGTGATGCCGAAAGAGGCGATCGAAGCGGCAACCGTCACCATCAAGGAAGAATTGAAGGAACGGGTGAAAGAACTGGAAGCTGCTAACAAACTTGTTGAGGCGCAGCGGTTGTTCCAGCGGGTCAATTATGACTTGGAGATGATGAACGAGATCGGTTACTGCAGCGGGATCGAAAACTACTCCCGGCATCTTTCTCAACGCCCGCCCGGAAGCCGCCCGTTCTGTCTGCTGGACTTCTTCAAAAACAATTTTATCACGTTCATCGACGAATCCCATGTGACGGTTCCCCAGATCCGGGGAATGTACAACGCTGACCGCAGCAGAAAAATGACTCTTGTGGAACACGGGTTCCGTCTGCCGTCGTCGCTTGACAACCGTCCGCTGAAGTTCGATGAGTTTTTGAGCCTGACCGGCGACACGGTTTATGTTTCCGCCACGCCTGCGCCTTATGAGATCGAACTTTCCGGAAAAGAGATCATCCAGCAGGTTGTCCGTCCGACCGGTCTGCTTGATCCGGAAGTGACAGTCCGTCCGCTGGAACATCAGGTGGACGATGTAATGGAAGAGATCCGGAAATGTGCCGCAAAGAAAGAACGTGTTCTCGTGACGACACTCACGAAGAAGAGTTCGGAACGGCTTTCCGATTATTTGACAGATCTTGGGCTGCGGGTGAAGTATATTCATTCTGAGCTGGATGCGATCGAACGTGTCCGGATCCTTTCTGAACTGCGTGACGGTAATTTTGATTGTCTGGTGGGGATCAACCTTTTGCGTGAGGGGATCGACTTGCCGGAAGTCGCGCTGGTGGCGATCCTTGATGCCGATAAAGAAGGGTTCCTGCGTTCCTCCCGTTCTCTGATCCAGGTGGCTGGACGCGCCGCCCGGAACGCCAACGGAAGAGTCATCCTCTATGCCGATAAAATCACCGATGCCATGCAGGAGCTTCTGACCGTTACCGAAAACCGCCGCAAAGTTCAGATGGCTTACAATGAAGCTCATGGAATCGTTCCGAAAACCATTCAGAAGAAAAAGCAGGAAACGATCGAAAATGCGATTTACGATATGGCGGAAGAAGCACCGCAGGGCATTCTGAAAGCCGGAGAAAAACGGGCTTCCTACAGTGCCGGTATCCCGGACCGGAATCTGGATGAGATCATTTCCGAACTGGAACGGGAAATGCTTCAAGCTGCAGAAGAACTTGAATTTGAACGTGCCGCCCAGCTGCGTGATAAGATACGCGAACTGGAAAAGAACGGTTTGCCGTTACAAAAAACAAAGGAGAAAAAGAAATGTTGATCCCGGATGTCCCTGATGCAAGTTGTCCCCCGCTGGAATATTCCCATTTTCCCACAAAATGGCAAGCTGTTCTCTGGCGGAATTATAATTTTGTCACCTTGAAAAAACTGGCAGCAATTTTGGAATGTTCCGAAGACGAATTGACAAATGCAGCTCAGGAAATGGGGTTGCCTGCCGTTCAGCCGGAACCCTCCGACTGGGTGCGTTACGGATATCTGACCGTGATCCGGAACAACTGGCATTTGCTCAATTATGAACAGCTTCTTCAGCTGCTTGAATGGACTCCTGAACGGATGCGCGCGGCACTGCGGGAAGAAGATTTTCTCTGGGGAAAACTCGGCAACATGAAGCCGGATTGCGGAAAAGTTGTTTATTCCCCCCTGACTGCTGAAGAACGCACCGCCACAGAACAGTTCCGTCAACGCTGGCAGAAATATGTTCCGGCAGAAGAGTACGGCTATCAGGAAAATCCCTTTACATTCAGCGGAAAATACCGTACATTCTTCCCGGCAAACGGAAAAGAAGGCCCGTTTTCTCTGCGGTTTGTTCACTCTTATGCAGCGACTTGCGGAGATCTTCTTCTTGATATCGACAGCCGTGATCCGGTTCCGGAAAATTTGCTGAAAGAGTATGCGGCGCAGGGAATCAACGGGATCTGGTTCCATGTGATCCTTTATCTGCTCCATCCGGTAAAAGGTTCGGAAGAGTTTTCAGAAGGTTTTGAAACCCGGTTGAAAAATCTTGCGGTTGTGGTGGAACGGTGCAAAAAATACGGCATCGGGATCTATCTGTATCTGAACGAGCCACGGGGAATGACAGAAGCGTTCTATGCAAAAAATCCCGGCTGGCGCGGAGTACTTACCAATCCGAAAGAAAATCAATATGCCTGCTGTACTAGCAAGGGAGAAGTTCTGCCGTGGATGGAAGAGGCGATCTATACCGTTTTCAAACGTGTTCCGGATCTTGCCGGGGCTTTCATGATCACCATGTCCGAAAACGTGACCCACTGTAACGCACAGCACAAAGTTGATGGTTGTCCGTTGTGCAGAGAACTTCACGGTTCGGAGATCATCGGAGCCATTGCGCAGGCGGCAGAGAGGGGGATGCACCGGGCTTCCCCCGAAGCGAAACTGCTGATGTCCGACTGGGCTTGGGCGGAAAAGAATTTCGACCACGAGGCAGAGTTCCGGAAGAAAGTCATTGACCAACTTCCGCAGAATGTCTGGTTCCTGACCATCAGCGAATGGGGCAAAGCAATTCAGATCGGCGGAACTCCCAACACGGTTTTTGATTATTCCATCTCACAGCCCGGACCTTCCGATGAATCTGCGGAGGCGGTCAGATATGCAAAATCCAAAGGGTTGAAAGTCGCAGCAAAGATCCAGGCAAACAACTCCTGGGAACTCTCTTCCGTTCCTTATATCCCTGTGCCGTATCTCATCGAAGAACATATCAAGCGGCTGGCTAGTGCGGGCGTGGATGGGATCATGCTGAGCTGGACCCACGGCGGCTATCCGGGTGGAAACCTTGCTCTGATCCACAGTTCCGTCGATGAACTGGTTCAGAGCAAGTTCCGGAAGCAGACGGCTGAAAAGATCTGTCAGGCTCTGCGCCTGTTCGGAGAAGCGTTCCGGAATTTCCCCTTTGATGTGATTACAGCCTATACCTGTCCGGCAAATTACGGCCCCATGAACCTGCTTCATGCCAAAGCAACCGGAAGAAAGGCAACGATGGTCGGGTTCCCTTACGATGACCTGACCCGTTGGAGATCCTGTTATCTGGAAGATGTCTTTGCGGAACAGTTCCGTAAAGTTTCCGATGGCTGGGGTGCAGCAATGCCGATTCTGGAAGAGGTGAAGAAAGAGCTTCTACCCGAAGAACAGGAACTGTTCCGGGAAATTGAAATCATGGCAACGGGTGCATATTGCCACTTATACAGTGCGGACTTGCAGATCCGTTTTGTACGTTGCCGGGAAGCCGGAGACCTTGCCGGAATGAAAGATGCCGCTGCCAAAGAATTGGAAAACACGAAACGTCTTTATGAACTTGTCCGTGAAGACAGCAGAATCGGGTTTGAATCCAGTAATCATTACTATTATACCCTGAATGACCTGCTGGAAAAAATCGTAAACTGTGAAAGTTTACTTTGAGGAGCTGATGTAATTTTCTCATTTTCAGAATCATAGTACTTGAATTTGAATGTTCTGTTGAGACGTTCCTCAAAATACGGAATAAAGAGGCTGTT
Organism: Lentisphaerota bacterium; assembly: GCA_015061845.1. GTDB lineage: Bacteria > Verrucomicrobiota > Lentisphaeria > Victivallales > UBA1829 > SIG79. Next base: position 935 of record SUVT01000018.1, on the reverse strand, counting down.
GCAAAACCTGTTTGTAGAAAACGCATTTTAATGGAGTTTTTTGTACGGAGTGAACGGAGGTTACAGAGATTACGGAAGGGGTTTGGTATTAAAAAACAATCGTTGCCCAAGAGAATTTTTTTTATTTCTTTTGAGAAATCATCCGGTAATAACCAAAAATGCCTCCGTACACTCGGTAAACTCCGTTCACTCTGTACGAAAATGCTCTTTCAAAATTTTCAGGTTTTGCAACAGCCCCAAAACTTATCTTCCATTCTCACACTCCTATGACTCAAGAAAATAAAAGACTCCAAAGCGAATACTCCTCGGACTCACCATATTCACCGGCAAAATATTTCAGTTGAAACAGCTGATTGTTTGTATCGTTTTTGATCGGTTTCCCCAGAAAAAATCCGATGCGGCGGAGTATTTTTACCATGGCATCAAATCCACAACCGCCATCAACCAATATTTCATCTCCGGGCTGGTAGTGGCGATGAAATTTTTTCTTCTGTCTATTGTAGAGGTAATTTCAAAAGAATGCGATTTTGGGGAACCGGAATAATGCTTCTGCTTGCAAGGCACTGTCAAGTTTCGAGAATATTCATGAGTTATTTCTTTCGGAATTCATACGGTTAAGCCAAGATTAATCTTTAAAACTCTACTCCGGTAGACACTTTTCTTTAAAAATATTTACTCTTTTTACAGAATATATTATTTAATTAAAGGATATTTTGTGTATCGGATCCAATTAAAACTATCTAATATTTGTTCTATTATTTATACTTATCAAATAAAAGTTAAAAATATTTCAAAATATTGCTTGACATTTTATCAAAACGGTGTATATTAATCCCCATAAGACAGGATTGGAGCCTATCGGGGGGGTAAGGCTTCGGTTCTGTCTTATTTTTTTATGCAAAAATTATATCCGTTTTTCAAAAATATCTCATCTA
>SUVT01000140.1 GCA_015061845.1 Lentisphaerota bacterium | reverse complement strand
CGGCATCCCCGGAAGACAGGGAATCGATTTCTGAATCAATTTCCGGAAAGATTTACCTTTACCGGAGAATCCAGCACCATGGAATCCGGGGTGACGATGCAGTCATACGCAAGGATCTTCACCCCGTTTTCATGGGCAAACCGCAACGCATCTCCAAAAGCCTTATGAGTTGCATCATTAGGACGGAATTCTGATATTTCCTTCATCTGGATCACGAATAGAACAAAGGCATCGTGCCCCGCTTTTTTTGCTTCAACAAGCTCCATCAGATGCTTGACTCCGCGCTCCGTGGGAGCATCGGGAAACATCGCGATCCCATTGTGTTCCAGCGTGACACCCTTCACTTCCAGATAACAGATCCTTGAACCGTCTTTGAGTTGAAAGTCAAAACGGGATTTTCCGAACGTGACTTCCCGTTTGACCTCTGTTCCGGCAGGAAAAAGAAAGCCGCTTTTCAGCCACTCTTCAGCGGCAGCATTGGGAAGCTGGGAATCCATATTTACCGGAAGTTCAGACTTTCCGGCACGGATTTTATTCACTGCAATCAAATCATATTTTGTCTTCCGGTCCGGATTGTCCGACTCCGCGAGAAATACTGTGCAGCCCGGAATCAGAAGTTCCCTGCAGCGTCCGGTGTTTTTGACATGAACGACAACCTCTTTTCCATCCAGTTCCACCCGTGCGATAAAACGGTTCGGACGGCTCAGGAATTTTGCCGGGATGACTTTTCTGTAACGCATACCGTTTCACCCATGCCGCTGAAATTGACGGATACAGGCTGTCACGATCCCGAACAGCCGCAGCTCTTTATCGCCGGAAAAACGGATGACCGGATATGCCGGATTAGCGGGTTCCAGACGGATCCCGGCTTCATCTTTCCGGAAATATTTTACAGTAAATTCATTGTCGATACAGGCAATCACGATTGCGCCGTCAAAGGCATCAAGGGAGCGGTCAACGACAAGAATATCACCGGGAGCGATCCCTGCCCCGATCATGGAATCTCCGGAAGCCCGGACAAAATACGTCGCCGCCGGCTTTTTTACCAGCAGCTCATTCAGATCAAGAGGAGGATCCACATATTGTTCCGCGGGTGACGGAAATCCGCATGCCGCAGGTGTTGCCATCAAAGGGGGTGTCTCTATCGGTTCCGGCATTGGTTCATCTCCTTTCATAATCTTCTGTACTGCCTTTGAAATAAAGCATCGTTTTATATTTTTTCAAACGCCCGGAAAAGAAAAATCATCAAAAATGAAACGATTGTGCTATAAAATGGTTGATATGTTAAGGTTTAATGATTGTTTTTATGCTATAATTACTCCAGAATACTTTTAAAGGAGGATTGAATTATGGCATCCAAGATCGAAAAAAATTATCTCGCAGCGAAAGAAATGTATGCTTCCATCGGAGTCGATACCGATAAAGCCCTTGACATTCTTTCCAAAATCCCCATTTCCCTTCATTGCTGGCAGGGGGATGATGTAAACGGCTTTGAAACCAATGCAGGCGGAACCTCCGGCGGGATCCTCGCTACAGGAAATTATCCCGGCTGTGCAAGAAATCCGGAAGAACTCCGCGCTGACCTCGATAAAGCATTTTCTCTTATTCCCGGTGCAAAACGCCTGAACCTTCATGCCATCTATCTGGATGCTCCGAACGCTGTTGAACGGAATAAAATCACCCCGGAACACTTTGAAAGCTGGATCCAGTGGGCAGAAGAAAAAGGTGCCGGACTCGACTTCAACCCGACTTTCTTCGGGCACCCGAAAGCTGCTTCCAACCTAACACTTTCCTCTCCCGATGCAGGAATCCGGAAATACTGGATCGAACACGCAAAAGCATGCCGTAAAATCGCAGCCGCAATGGGAAAAAGATTGAAAAATCCCTGTATCATGAACACCTGGGTCCAGGATGGGTTCAAAGATGTAACAATCGACCGCATCCAGGCAAGAAAACGCCTGATGGCTTCTCTCGATGAAATCTACTCCGAAAAGATCTCTCCGAAGTACATGAAGGATGCTGTGGAATCCAAACTGTTCGGTATCGGGGTGGAATCCTGTACCGTCGGTTCCTCCGAATTCTACATGGGTTATGCAGTCAAAAACAACCTGTTGCTCTGTCTTGATGCCGGTCACTTCCACCCGACAGAAGTCATCAGCGACAAGATCAGCTCCGCCCTGCTCTACCTCGATGAGATCCTGCTCCACGTCAGCCGTCCCGTCCGCTGGGACAGTGACCATGTTGTGACCTTCGACGATGAACTTCAGGCAATCGCCCGGGAAATCATCACCTGCGGCGCAAACCGTGTCCATATCGGTCTTGACTATTTCGATGCAACCATCAACCGTATCGCAGCATGGTGCATCGGAACCAGAAACATGCAGAAAGCTCTGCTGAAAGCATTGCTGGAACCCGCAGCAGACCTCAAGAAGATGGAAAAGAATTTTGAAGGCACAAAGAAGCTGGCTCTTCTGGAAGAATTGAAAGCATATCCCTTCGGCGCAGTTTATGATTACTACTGCGAAAAACAGGGAGTTCCCTCCGGCATGAAGTGGCTGGATGACGTGAACAAGTATGAAAAAGAAGTCCTTCTCAAACGGTGATCTGAACGATCATCTGAACTGCAAGGCAAGCCGGAAATTCAACGGCTTGCCTTTTTTATTTCTTGCGGCGGAGTTTGTTCTTGATCTGCAGATACACATTCCGTAATTCATGGATCCGGAAAACGAAGCAGAGAACGATATAGACGAAAAGGAACGCACCCCCTGCGACCATAAGCGGAACGATTCCCCGCGGCAGGAAATGATATTCCGGATGGCAAAGGATCCATTTATGACTGTAATAGGCGGCGACGCCTGAAATTCCGGAGAAAAACAGGATAATCGCAGAAAACTTCACGGTTCCCCAAAGCGGCATTCTGCCAAGTTCTTTCTTCAGGATCCAAAGCAGAATGATATTATGCAGGGCAGAGGTAAATGCTGTTGCCAAAGTGATCCCCCCCTGCTTCATGGGGAACATCAGGATCGCACTGAGAATAATATTCAAACCGATACAGCAAATGGAAACGATTGCCGGAGTCTTCATATTTTTCCGGCAGTAAAATGTATTGACAGTCAATTTGGTCAAACAGAAAAACGGGATCCCGATCGCATACCAGAACATTGCCCGGTGCGCTTCATTCAGAGCCGTATTATCAAACTTTCCACCAAGGAAAAGAAATGCCAGCAGTTCTTTGGAAAACATGACTGTCAGAACAGCCATGGGAATCGCAATAAAAAGAAGCTGCCGCATGGATGCAAAACTCGCAATCAGCATACTTTTCATTCTGTTCCCCGCAACATATTTCGATAACAGAGGCAGAGAAACTGTCCCGAACGCCACCCCGAACAGACCGATGGGAAGATATACCAGCCGATCTGAATAATACATCGCCGCCTTTGCATGATCTCCAATATACATTGCCAGAGAACCATCGACCAATGTTCCGATCTGCAGAGCGCCCGCTCCGATCAAACCGGGCAGCACTTTTTCCCAGACTTCATAAACGGCAGAAAAGTTCAGCAGGATCTTCTTTGAAATTTCCGGAAGCATATTTTTCTTTTTCAGATAAATTGCCAGAAAAATAAGTTCGATCAACCCGGAAAGCAACATGGCAACAGAAATCACACGCAGTGCTTTGAGCGGAGAATCCATCAGATCCGGCAACAGAAAATAGACTGTTCCAATCATAAAAATATTCGGAAGAAGCCCCATTACGGCAGGCAGAAAGAAGATCCGGAACGTATTCAATACCGATGTAAAAACGCCGATACTGCAAATCAGGATGCAATAAGGCATAATGACCGGGATCGTGAAAAGAGCCAGCTGCCAGCGTTCCGAGTCAATAAAGCAACATGCGATTAAAGCTCCGGCAGAAAGAAGAACCGTAATTGCGGCTAAAAGAAAAAACAGCCACAACATAACTGTGGAAAACTTTTTCCGGGCTGAATCCACCCCCTGCTTTTCCAGAGTATCGGTCAAGATCGGAACCAATGCAGTCCCTAAAGCCCCCTCCCCTAAAATCCGGCGGAACATGTTGGGAACAAGCCACGCAAAACTCCAGGCACTCATCAGCAATCCGCCGCCAAGGATTCGCGACAGAAGCAAGTCACGAAGCAACCCCAGAATCCGGTTGAAAAAAGTTGCCAATGAAAGGAAAATTGTACTGCGAAAGATCCCGTTCATGATTTCAGCCGACCTGAATCATAACTTTTCTGAAAAATTCAGATTCTTTTGGATCTTCAACATTATCACGCAATACCCGGAGAATGGAACGCACTCTTGCCCGGGGAAGCATCTTCAGCAGACGGATCCCCTCATCGTTCACCCGCTTGATGTAATCATTGTTATAGGTCTGATTCACCGGCTTGAACATACAAAGCATCAGCGCAGAACAAACAGCGGATTCCACATCTTTAGACTTTGCAAATTCACGTTCCAGAGGATCCAGACGTTTCCGTTCTGACACCATCTGTTCCGCTTCAAGATTTTCTGATTTCTTCGATACAGATATAAATTTCGGAGTTCCCGGGATATCTCCGACACGGGCAAGAAGCAAACGGATTTTTTCCGTTAAAACGAATTCAGGATTTTCTTTCTTTCCGCTCAAGCAGCGGGCTTCTGCGAAAACCAGCGTTGCATACTGCTCAAATGACTCCGGTTCTCTCCGCAGATAACGGAGCATCGGAAGCATCTTTTTCTGACACCCCAACTCTTCCAAAGCGACGGTGATCCGGTCAAGCCATTTTTTCTGCTGAAGCATCGCAAAATAAATCTGTTCACACCCTTTTTGTGCGGGAGGGATCAACATAGCCTCTTCAACAGCCTTGACAACATTGGGAATTCCCGAACGGTATGCAGATATGAATGAGGCTGCAACTTCCGGGGTCCCGATTTTTTTCAACACAACAAAATGCGGTGTAGTATCGGTTTCAAGAGCAATCGCCGTACCAATTGCCCGGTTGACATACGGAAGAACCCGCTTTCCGCCTTCCGGAAGAAGCAGAGCCGCCGCTTTCCGGGTCGTCTCATTATAGTCGTGCATATTCAAAGCTTCGGCATAAACCCGGTAAAGATCATCCCCACCCTGTGCCTGAATCAGATTTTCAATTGCTGAAATCGTTGCGATATCTGCACGGAGAAAAACATCGTACTGCCATTTTTTTCCGAGATACACAGCAACGGTCCGCAGTTCTCCGGGTTCATTGAGCCACGTCAATTTGCCACGGATTGACTTAACATCGGTGTTTCCGGCAACAAAGACCAACTCTGCGGTATTTCGTTTTTCCCCTGCCTTGACAACATTGGAATAACGGTTGGTTCTCTGACTTTCCAACGGTCTCTGCAGAATGATTCTCCATCCATTCTTTGCAAAAGAAGTTTTCAACGTTTTGTCAAGAGGTTCAACGGATGCAGTCTTCCATGCGGCGGTCTGCCGTTCGACTTGTTTTGACAATTTTTGAATAGGTTCCGGTGGTGCGGCGAACAATACCAGAGTATTGAACAAGAGAAAAAGCAAAAGAAAATTTTTCATAATAAACGATCCTTCTTTAATATTATCTGATACATTACTTCAATTTCATTTTTTTTCAAACAACCATGAAAAAAAAAGAGGAAATTTCTTGCCTTTTTCAAAAGATGTGATATATTATTGAAATAGTCGGGGCATAGCGCAGTTGGTAGCGCGCTTGCTTTGGGAGCAAGAAGTCGCGAGTTCGAATCTCGCTGCCCCGACCATTTTTTTGCCTTGAGGCAAAAAAAATGAAGCCGTCAGGCTTCGCTTCATGCACCGACTTGTCTCGCCATAGCTTTAGCAACGGCGGAAGGTGCGCTTCATGGCACTACGTGCCGCTTCATACGGCGAAGCCGTGTTTCATAAAACGCCTTTTCAGACTTGGCACGGCGTAGCAAAGCGAAGACGGCTGAAGCATTGTTTCCGTCTTCATTTCATTACGCCGCGACAAGCCGCTAAAGCTCCACAATATGAAGC
>SUVT01000017.1:34254-37288 GCA_015061845.1 Lentisphaerota bacterium | reverse complement strand
TCTTCCGGAACAGTTCATGTCCGGCAGAACAGAACCGGATGCACCAGTCGCGATCCCGGAACCTCATGATGATTTATCTCAGATTCAAGATGCTCCGGAAATGCCGCCGCAGGATTTTCTGCGGATTCTGGAACAATCCCGCATCAACTATATGCCTTTGTCCAAGGGGCTTCAACAGGTAAAAACAGAAGATCTCTTTACTGTCCCGGACGAGGAAGTCAAACCGGTTCAAACGGAACAGCCGAAGCAGGAACAATCTAAAAAATTCCGTCCGGAAGATTTGGAAGTCATCGGCGTTATTGAAAATACTTATCTCATTGCAAAAATGGATGATGGAATGGTTTTGATCGACCAGCATGCCGCCCATGAAAGAATTCTTTATGAACGGATCCTGAAAGGGGTGAACGGTTTGGTTTCCCAGAAACTTCTTCTGCCCCTGACTCTGGAACTTTCAAAAGCTGACTGCCGTTTTGTGATCCAGAATACAGAACTCTTTGAGAAAGCCGGGTTCAGCATTGAACATTTCGGGGGCGATACCGTTAAAATCGAAGCAATTCCAGCTGCGTTATCTCAGGAAAATGCCGGCGGGGTCTTCCGGGATCTGCTCTCGAAAGTCAAAGATGAAGGCGCCTGGGGCGGTGGTAAAATCGACACTGCTGCCATTGCCAGAGCTGCTTGCAAAGCGGCGGTCAAAGCTCATGATGAACTCACGACCGCAGAATGCAGAGGTCTTCTCAAACAGATGGGAGAATGTGAATTGCCCTATTGCTGTCCGCACGGAAGACCAACCATCATTCATCTTTCCCTGCAGGAAATCGAACGACGTTTCGGTCGCCGCTGATATCAGATCAAATGGCAGGCACAGGAACAGCCGGGGCAGCCGGGTACAGGCTTCATCTCCGGCTCTTTTTCTTTACAGATGGGCATACATTTCGGACAGCGCGGGTGAAATCTGCAGCCGGAGGGAGGATTCAATGGAGACGGCACATCTCCTTCCAGCACGATCCGCTCTTTCCCCTCAGAATGAATCCCCGGAACGGCTAAAAGCAACGCCTCTGTATAGGGATGTTTGGGCGAACTGCACAACTGGCGAGCAGGTGCAACTTCCACTGCCTTTCCAAGATACATCACCATAATGCGGTCGGCGATGTGTTCCACCACAGCAAGGTCATGGGCAATAAAAATCATCCCGAACTGCCGTTCTTTCTGAAGATCTCCAAGCAGGTTCACGATAGCCGCCTGAACACTCACATCCAACGCAGAGACCGGTTCATCTGCAACAATAAAATCCGGTTCAACTGCCAAAGCACGGGCAATTCCGATGCGCTGACGCTGTCCGCCGCTGAACTGATGCGGATAACGATCTGCAAGTTTCGGATCAAGCCCCACCATCTGCATGAGTTTTGCAACCTGCTCCGCACGTTCCTCTGCATTCAGGTCAGTATGCAGAAGAAGCGGCTCTTCCAATGTGGAAAAAATCGTCATACGGGGATTCAATGAACCATACGGATCCTGAAAAATCATCTGGAACGAACCGCGTTTTTTCCGTAAGGCCCGTCCGCGCAAAGACAACATATCCTCCCCTTTCAGGAGAATTTTTCCGGCAGTAGGTTCTTCCAAACGGACAACCGCTCTGCCGAGGGTACTTTTTCCGCAACCGGATTCCCCGACCAAACCAAGAGTTTCGCCCCGTTCCAAAGTAAAAGAGACACCATCAACCGCCTTCACAAAACGTTTCGGTCCAAAGAGTCGTTCCGGGGGAAGCGGATAATGTTTTTTCAGTTCGCTTACTTCGAGGAGAGACATTTGAGGGTTTCCATTGCATTTTTATAAATTTGATCAACGGCAGGATCATCCGGCAGATTTGCACGGATCTTGTCATAAAAAGAAAACTCCATTGCCATGCGCGCGGATTCTGCATAGTTCAAATCACGGCACCAGGCAAAGAGTGAAAGTTTGAAATCGTTGATCGTATTCAGATTCTTGTACAGAACCGGCTTCCCTGCGAGGACAGTTTCAACGATTGCAGGAGTCAATTCCGGAGAATCCATTTTCATTTGTAAGAAAATAGAAGAGTCTTCAAATTTGATTTCACCGGTTATATATCCGGTCAGAAGGCGGAGGATGGAAAGTTTGTCAGCATCCCGCACATTTTTTGCCGGAGCTGTGAAAATTCCGCCCATGCGGGAAAAGTCGATCCATGGCTTATTGTGCATCTCAACCGCTGTCAGCACGGCACTGGACTCAAGAGCCGGGAGTTCTGAAAGAAGCTCCCGCTCCAGCATGATCCGGACAGCTTCGTGACCGTGATCAAATTTTGATTCAGAATCACTGAAGGTATGATACAGCGCAACCTGTTTATAGCGAGCTGTATCATGAAATAAAGCGGCAAGCCGGCAGAGAAGATATTCGTTCTCCCCTGCCCCTTCCGCAGAAGCAATCCGTTCCGCAAAACGAACTACCTCCATCGTATGCTCCAACTTGCGCTGCATCGGCTCAGGCAACGTCCCATCGGCTTGACGAAACGCTGCCACATAATCCATGTAACGCTGTTCGAATACGGAATATCCGATCATTTTGCGTATTCCACGGACCGTGTTTCGCGGATGATCGTGACTTTGATCTGTCCGGGATAGTTCATCTCTTTTTCGATTCTGAGACAAATATCGCGGGCAAGGACCTGCGCCTTTGCTTCTGTAACCTTTTCGGGCTGAACGACAACACGGACTTCACGGCCTGCCTGGAGTGCAAAGCAGGATTCCACGCCTTCAAAGCTGTTGGCGATCTCTTCCAGTTGTTCCAGACGTTTCAGATAAAGTTCTGTGGTTTCGCTTCTTGCACCGGGTCTGGAAGCACTCAGAGCATCACAGGCGTTGACCAATGTTGCATAAACGGTCGTACCATCCACTTCACCGTGGTGAGCTGCAACGGCATTGACAACATCTTTTGCTTCATTGTATTTCCGGAGGATATCTGCACCGATTGCGGCGTGGGTTCCTTCGATTTCGTGGTCGACAGCCTTACCGATATCGTG
>SUVT01000017.1:0-34244 GCA_015061845.1 Lentisphaerota bacterium | reverse complement strand
TCGTGGAACAACCCGATCCTGCGGGCTTTCTGTTCATCCAAACCGAGTTCTGCAGCCATGATCCCCATGAATGCAGCAGCTTCAATAGAGTGCTTCAGCACATTCTGGGAGAAGCTGAAACGGAACTGAAGTCTGCCCAACAAAGAGAGCAGCGGCTTGGGAACGCCCTGAACTGCAGCATCGAGAACCGCATGTTCCCCGTACTGGAAGATTTCGTCATCCACTTCCTTGCGGATCTTTTTCAGAAGTTCTTCAATACGGGTGGGATGAATTCTGCCATCCTGGATCAGTTTTTCCAGCATTCTGCGTGCGACTTCCTTGCGGACGGGATCGAAGCAGGAGATAACCACGGCTTCGGGGGTATCGTCGATCAGGATATTCACACCGGTAGCAGCTTCCAGGGCACGGATATTTCTACCTTCACGACCGATGATACGGCCTTTCATTTCATCGTTGGGCAGTGGAATGGTTGCGGTGGTACGTTCATAGGTGCAGTCACCGGCATAACGCTGGATGGACTGAACCATGAGCTGCTGGGATTCCCGTTCTGCGCGCTGGCGGGCCTCTTCCATAGTATTCCGGATGAGGATACCGGCTTCGTTTTCGACTTCGCCCTTGAGTTTTTCAAGGAGGATCCCCTTTGCGCTTTCCCGATCAAGTCCGGCAACACGTTCCAGTTCAACGACTTCACTTGCGATCAGCTGTTTGAGTTCTTCCTGTTTTGCATTGAGTCTGCCTTTGAGGGCTTCGACTTCCGCATCTTTCCGTTCCAGATTTTTCATTCTGGAATCGAGAGAATCTTCTTTCCGCTGTAAATTTTCTTCTTTCTGAGCCACACGTTTTTCAGCACCGAGCTGTTCTCGTCTGCGTTCACGGAGTTCTTCCTCAGCCGCTTCTTTCATCTTCAGGACGTCTGCTTTGGCTGAGACTTTTGCTTCACGGAGGTACTGATCCGCTTCGCGTTTGGCATCCTGTTTCATCTTTTCTGCTTCAGCAATGGTCTTGGAACCAGTTGCCTTGACTCTCAATACGTTCAGCAGATAACCGACAGCCACGCCGCCTACTGCTGCTCCAATGATCAAGCCCACGTTTTCCATATATATATAAACCTCACTCTGCCGCAGGAATTTTATCCTTGCGACTGTTATGTTATGCGCTTTCTCACCCCGGATTCTGTCACGGCTGCATCCAGAAATGCATCATGATCCTCCCTGGGGAGCGTCAGAGTTTTCTGACATTCATAGAAGACGCCAAGCGCAAAAGAACGTCCTCCGGCGGACAGAAATCTGTCATAGATCCCGCCGCCCCTGCCGAGTCGGGCAAATGCTTCATCAAAAGCCACGCCCGGCACCAATAAGAGCAGATCCCCGCCGATCTTGTCAAGATCAACAGGAACAGTCGCAACAGGCTCCATCAGCCCCCATTTCCCGGGCTCAAGCCTGTCAATGCCATCCTCTCTCACATAGGACAGAATATACTCTGTTCCGTTCCATTTCGGAAGGCATACTTCAGATCCGCGGCGGAGCGCATCACGGAGCAAAGGAATCACATCCGGCTCCGTTCCGTCGGTCACATAACCGGCAACAACAGATGCCCTCTGAAACTCATCCATCCCGCGAACATGATCCGCAATCATCCGGTCCAGACGAAGACGGTTCTCCGCATCAATCTTTGTACGCAATTCCAGAAAGTGTTTCCGCAAAGCCTTCTTGGTTGATTTCAAATCATCAGACACGGCAAGAATCTCCACGGCTGCAGCAGGTGAAAAAAGTTGAAAAACAGACATAAAAAGACTGAGTATCAACGAATAATTTCCGTTCACATTTTTCAGTCATTCGACATTCCTCTTTCCGGCGAACCCGTGAAAGAAAGGTGTTTTTGAAGGTATTTGAGGTAAAAAATTCAGTAAGGGAATTATCCCCGTTTGACAGAAAAGTCCTTCCGGAACTCTCTTTTCATCCTGTATTTATCCTTGAATATCATAACAAAATCTCACTTTCCTGACGACGTTTCCGCTCTTTTTCCATCCCGCTTTTCGGCGAAACAGTAATTTCCGGTTACGACTATATCAATCCCGACAAACCCATCTTTATAAAGATGTATTTTCGAGCTATAGTCTAAACATACTGCAACATTTTAAAATTACAATCTTTTTTTCTGTTTTTTTTCTGTTTTTTTCACTTTTTTATAAAAAAAATCTCTCCAGCCCCCGATTTCATTTGAAAAACAACCGGGAATCATATAGATTAATAAAACAAAGAGACTGTTTCAAAATCAGGGAGTTAGGAAAAATAATGAAAAAATTGTTTTTATTTTTATGTATATTCTGCGCAGGGATCTTTTGCATGGCAGAAGAGTTCAGTATGGAAAAATACGGGGCTGCAATGAAAGAGATGAGACAGGGTGGCTTGCCTGTTGTGGCTGTTTATGTCAGAAATATCGAGTATCTGCCTCCGGTCAAAAAACATCTTCTGGAAAATAATAAGTTTATGGCACAGGATGGAAAAAAGTTCCGGTTCTTTTGTGTCGATATGGTCCGGATGGCATCTTTTCCGATCTATGACAAAGTTGTCGTTTATCATAAGGACAATACCGGAACAGATATGTTTGAATTGGCGGAGATCAAACCGGAAAATTATGCTGAGAAGATAGAAAATATGCTGAAACCGATTCCGGACGAAATCAAATTTTCATACTATCCTCACGGCGATATCAAAAAATTTTATCAGAAAGTCAAAAAAGGTGAATTTTCCTATCATGTCACCAATCGCGATGGAACACATATTTTTCACTATCATCTGCAACATTATTTTCGCGGGCTTTTTATTCCGGATGAAATCATGATCGACATGATCCGGGAACTCCGGAAAAAGAATCATCCCAAAGAGTTCTGGAGCAAAGCGTTAATGCTCCACACTTATAATTGCTCTGCCTACTACAGACCCGGAACCGGAGAACGCAGCATCGGCAGCTGGCTGAAAATTGCAGATCTGCTCCTTGAAGCGGGAGCGGACCCGAATTATGCCGATGATTATGGACTTTCCACGGCATACATGCTGTTACGGTTTGCATCGGGGAAATGGGATAAAGCCGGAGAGGCGGAACCTGTTTTTCTGAAGCTTGCCGGTGCCGGACTGGATATCAACCGGATCTATCCGAACAAACGTTACCCCGAACAAGGATTTGCCATCAGGAGAAATAACAGTAATTATATAGAAGATCCAATTCCGGAAAAAGGGGAACATCCATGGCTGCTCAATTACAAGTTCAGCTGGAACGACAAAATATATCTTATCAAAAAATGGAAGCTGGATATCAATGCAGGCGGCGGATATTTTCTGAAAGATGTGATCGCAAATTTCAGAGCCAGGTACAGCCGGGTCGGAAGGACACAGTATGAATTGGTTGAGGAACTTCTGAAACTGGGCGCCAATCCGAATGCCAGAGTCGATGCGGAAGCTCAGACACCGTTCCTTCTCGTATGCCAAAACCTTCACCGGAACGGAATGCCTGAGATTTTTCATCTGATGCTTCAGCATGGCGCCGATCCGAATCTTACCTGGGTTTATGTTGACCGTCATTTTGATCGTCATACCAGAAATGCTTACACAACGATCCCCCATTACAAACTCGATACACTCAGAGAGTATGTTGAAGCACTGCTGGATAAAGGACTCAAGCCGGAATCCATTGATATCGGTGCCGCAATGGGGAAGAGGGATGAAGATCTGGCGATCTATATTCTGGAAAGAGGCGGTTACTGCAAAACATTTGATTCTATCGACAAGCGCCGGTTCCCAAGATTGGCGGAACATGTCAAAAAATTACCGCCCTCAAGGCTCAAACCGGATCCGCCGGATAAAGGCAGCTGGCAGCGGGATTATGCTGTAATGAGACCCCAGGGGACTCCTCAGGAAAAAGCGGTTCTTCAGCGCGCTGCAGATATCCTTCTAAAATATACAGATTTCAGAAGCAACCAGCGTTTTTACTTTTCGTCTTCTTATTCTCTGGATATGGTATTTTATCCGGGATGCCCGGCACCGAATTACAGAGATTGGATCGTTGATGAATCTTTCTTTGTTGATTCCGTTTATGCAAAAACAGAAGAGGAAAAAGAGATTTCTTATATCAGAACAGCTCTGGCAATGTCCGACTGGTCACTGGAGCTTCTGTTCGGCATTGTTTACGGTTTTCCGAAAGGAACCAGCCGGGGACGGGATATTGATCTTATCGAGCTGAAAGAAAAGGCAATTTACGGGCTGAAAGTAAACCTTCAAACAGCTGCAGAACTTTATGTATTTTTGCCGAAACACAATCAGGTCGTACTGGATTATCTTCCGGAACACACCGCAGCATTCCTGAAAAAACAGCTTGATGCGATCCCGAAGGATGCACAGAAAAAAGATAAGTTCAAAGCAATTCAAAAAACAGTCGGAGAGCTTTTGACATTTTACTGGTGCGGAGAGACTCCGGAAGGAAAGGAAGATCTTCAGGAGGAGATCTCTGCTTACTGGGGAAAACTTTATGCTGTCATGGAAGAGGAACTTATCAGATTGTCAAAACTGGAACTGAAACCACTGGTGCGTCCGGAGCGATTTATGAAATCTTCTATTGTCAGAATTCTCGTTTCCTCGGAAGTTGTGAGAAACCGGGCGTATAACCGGACACACCGGAAACCGCAATATGATTCTTTTGAGGATAAGATTCGTGGGTTCAAAGAGAGTTTTACCGGATCAAAGGCGGCAAAGAAAAATTTTGCAAAAATCATTGATCTCATGCTGACGGTCCCCACAGCCAAACGGCTTCTTGAGGCAATGCCGGATGATCTCCGTTTTTATTCCGGAACGTATGGCGATATGAGGGCACGATACAGTTATCATAAGCAGGTCGGGATCAATGGCGTGATGATTGATGCTGCAGATGATATCTCAGGAACACCGGAATATCTGCTATCTCTTGTCAATGATCTTGTTCATGAAATGACCCATTGCGAACAGCAGATGGCGGGCGTAAAACCTTTTTATGCTGCTGATAACAGAGAAAATATGGTATACCATAAGCTGCAGGAAATTCATCCGCAGATCAATTCTTATCTGGCATTGCGGGATTTTCTGGATCATCAGGACTACAAAGATACCGCAGACAAAATGCTGCCGGCTTATTGCTATGTGCTTAACCGGATATACCGGCAGCATTCGGGCGATTTGGCTTCCTGGCGGAATGAAGTCGTAAAAGCCTACATGACCAACGGCAGGATATATCCGCAGAGAGATTTGAGAAGGGAACTCATACAAAAATGGTTCTTTCTTTACCAGAAACAGTTCCGCTATCCTCTGCGTTATAAGGACGGTTTACGCTTTGAAGAATTGATCGAAAAATATGAACAACTGATGGGAACAGATTTGGGATTGGACTTTTATCAAAATGTTGATCCGATCTCCCAACATTAAAAAGATACTGAAATTGCTGCAGAAAAGACCGGATTCTGCGATTTTTATAACATTTCCGGTAATAAAACGCTCCGTCCGTCTGCTGAAAACGGAAGATAACCGGGAAAAATTTTCATGATATTTCTGTTTTCTTTTTGACATTTCTCCGGAAGATGATATATTATAGGGAGTGGATTTTGCAGACAAAGACTGTATTCCGGAGGAAATTTTACAGAAAAAAAGCACCGGAGTACTGTTTTTTAAGGGCAAAAAACGTAAAAACTGTAAAAAAATATGAAAAAAAAGGCGGTTTTCATTTGACAAATCGCATTTTTCAATATAGATTTACAGAGTTTAACTTCACTGGAAGAGTAACGTATAAAAAATAATATAAAAAACGAAGGAGTTCTCCATGGGTGTTCTCAACCGAATCATGTTAATCCTGATCCTGCTGGCAGCGGCGGGCTCAACAGTCCTTTCATACTTTCTGTTTGAAAAGCGTACAGAAATGCTGAAGGGTTGGCAACTTATGGCTGAGCATATTGATAAAACAGCCCAGCAAATCGACAAAGGTACAGGTTCCAAGCTTGCAGCAGAAATGAAAGCAAAGGATTTCACACATCGTGACCTGGATAACATGGAGAAAAATCTGAGAAAACTTCCGGTCGGTGTTGATCCTCTGATCAAACAGCGGAATGAACTCGTTGATATCATTTGCAATCTCACCCAGGCTGCAAACAATATCTCCGGAGCGAATGCAATTGTCGTTGCAAACAAAGATGCTCTGACAGATCCTAAATTATGCACTGATGAAGGAAACAGACTTATTCTGAAGGTTGATCAGTACATGCAGAAGGAAAAAGGAGAATATTTGACGATCCGCAAGAATTTTGCCACAGCAGGAAACTCTCTCGGTCTCTCTTCCAGTGAAGCTAAGATCCGGGAAGATAAAGGGGAAAATCTTCTCGCTGAAATCAATACAGCAGTGAAAAAGGAAAAGGATTTGCGTATCAAAGCAGAAAATGCACTCAGACAGCTTGCAAGAGTCAGCTCCGGCGATGCAGAAAAAATCGGAGAACAAATCGCAAAAGAAAGAGCGAAATTGCAGAACGAACTCAGTGGCGAGAGAAGAATGAAAGAAAATGCATTGAGAGATGCCAAAAATTTGAGAAACCAGAAAGCTTCTCTTGAAAGAAGCAATCAGAAGCTCAGAAATGACGTAACAAAACTGAGTGCAGAAGTTGCTCTGCTCAAAAAGAGAATTAATCCGACAAACAACGCAAACGTCCACCGCATGGAATACGGTGTGAAAGATGCCAGATACTACATGAACCTCTACAGTATGGTCAGAGGTGAAGTGAAGAAGATCGATCCGAAATGGAACTTCGTCATTATTGATCTCGGTTCAAAATATGAAATCCGTCAGACTTATGCCGGAAGAACCTATAAGACACTCCTTGACATCACCCCCGGTAAAGTGTTGACTGTCGTCCGTGGCATCGGCACCAAGAAACCTGAAGTCGTCGCAGAGATCGTTCTTGCAGAAGTCTATGCAGATCACTCTGTTGCTGATATCAAGGTTCAGCATTCACCGATCAAGGAAGGGGATGTGGTTATCTTTGATAAGAAGCATAATGACCAGCTGAATGTTAATGTCCAGAAGCTTCTGGATCCCAAACGCTAATTCTTTCCAGGAAAGGATTTCCAGTTATGTTCCGTTCTAAAACATTTACAATCATCGGTATCGTCTCTTTTGTATTGATCGCAGTGACAATAACGCTCCAGATTCTGGAATTGGACAGTTACGGAGATTGGCAGCCGCTTATTGATTCGATCTTTTGATTAACAGATCGTTGTTAAAAAGTTAAAGAAGATACTGCAGGGGAAACATTCTTTTGCAGTATCTTTCTTATTACAGGACTATTTTTTTTATGAGACATGTCTCTTTTCTCTTCTTTCTTACAGCATTATTTCTGCTGATTTTATGCAGTGGATGTGCATTTTTCTCCACACCGCAGGAACGGTCCGGAGTAAATCCGAAGCCGTTCAATTCTCAAGCGGGCTGGGAAACGCAACCAATGGGAGGACGGTTCGTTTACTGAGCCGGATTTGCTATGCCTCCGCAAAAATCTGATTTCGTTTCAGCCCCGATCGGAAAGACCATGCTGAAAACGGCAGTTCCCATGCTTGCCGGAACTCTTGCCCTTTCCGGTTACAATATTGCCGATACTTACTTCATCGGAAAACTCGGAGAAAATGAGTTGGCAGCCGTTGGTTTCACCATGCCGGTCGCCATGTTCGCCGGATGTATTTTCCACGGTCTCGGAACCGGAATGATGACACTTGTTGCTCATGCCCTCGGAGGAGAACGGCAGGAACGGGCAGCCTCAATCACGACTGCCGGTTTTGCTTTGATCATTCTTCTGACCAGTCTGCTTGCATTGGCTGGGATTTTTACTATGAAGCCCGTCTTCTCTCTTCTGGGAGCAACGCCTGAACTACACGAAATGATCCAGGAATATATGCTTGTGTGGTACATCGGGACGCCGTTATTGGTGATCGGGATGGCAGGGAACTCGATTCTGATCACGGCGGCAGATTCAAGACTTGCCAGCACTATGATGATTGTAGGGATGTTGATCAATGTTATTCTTGACCCGATTTTAATTTTCGGCTGGTGGATCATCCCTGGAACGGGGATTTTCGGTGGGGCTTTGGCAACAGTCATTTCTCAGGGAGTTTCCGCAGTGATCATCCTGCTTCTGATTTGGAAGAAACATCATCTGATCTCACGGGTTCCATTGGATTTCCGCTTTTTACAGAAGGTCTGGCTGATGGTTCTCCGGGTCGCGATTCCCTCCATTCTCGGTATGGTCCTGATGCCCATCGGGAGTGCGATCGTAACGAAAGCGATCTCGTTTTTCGGGAAAGCCAGTGTTGCCGGAGCGAATGCAGCTGCCCGTTTGGAAGGGGTTGCCTTTCTTGTTCCGATGGCGCTTGGGATGTCTATGATGCCGATGATCGGACAGAATTTCGGAGCAAAACGTTTTGACCGGATCAACCAGTGCCGTCGTTTTGCCATGAGATTTGCGTTGGCATACGAGCTTGGTCTTGCTGTTCTGATTTTCCTGTTTGCGCCTCAGATTTCAGCGATCTTCTGCAGTGAAAGTCCGGAAGGTGCTGAGGTGATGACACAGTATTTGCGGATCGTGCCTTTCGGCTTCGGATTTCTGGAAGCGCACCGGTATTCCGGATTTGTTTTTACCGGCTGCAACAGACCTGCGGCTTCTGCATGGTTGAGCGCATTGAGAATCATCGGCTGTCTGATTCCGTTTACTCTTCTTGCGGCAAAATTCGGTAATATGAACTGGATTTTTGCGGCACGGCTTTCTGCCGATGTGATTTCCGGTATTATCGGTATGACTTGTGCGCATCTTCTCACCTGGCGGCTGTTACGGGAGAACACGGTAAAATGAAGACGGTTTGTGCAGCAATTATCCGGGAGAAAGGGATGATTTTAGTTTCCAGCCGTCCGGTATCAAAAGCCGCGGCGGGAAAATGGGAGTTCCCGGGAGGAAAAGTGGAGCCCGGAGAAAGTTACGGAGAATGTATTATCCGGGAGATGCGGGAAGAATTGGCATTGGAAGTGATTCCGCTGGATGTGGTATTCGATATTATCCACCACTATCCATCAGGAGCGATCCGGCTGGTTTTTCTGCGGTGTCTGCGGCAGAACGGCAGTGAAGCTGTCGCAAAAGAAGGACAGGAATTCCGCTGGATCCCGCTGAAAGGATTACGGGATTTGGATTTTCTGGAAGCTGACAAAGCCCTTTGTGAGCTTTTAATTCCGCCGGAAGACGGAAAAACTCTTTGAAATTCCCTTGAATATAACGGAAAATGTTGTATATTATCAAGGTTTAATAGAAACATGAGCGATCTTCGGGGCTGGGTGCGCCGTATGGCAAATCCCGACCGGCGGTAAAGTCCGCGAGTCTTTGGACAGATCCGGTGAAATTCCGGAACCGACAGTGATGCAGGAGAGATCCTGCGAGTCTGGAAGGGAGAGGGTCGCAGCGGATATTGAAATGGTTTTGATATTCTGCGTGCGCCGGCTCAATAAACATTCAGGAGGCGCGGCAGCGTTATGGAAGAAAAGATTTTTCACACAGTAGAAGAGGCAATTGCCGAAATCAAAGCCGGGAAGATGGTCATCGTCGTCGATGATGAATCCCGCGAAAATGAAGGGGATCTTGTCTGTGCAGCAGAACTTGTCACCCCGGAAACCATTGTTTTTATGGCAACACATGCCAGAGGTTTGATCTGTACCCCGATTCCGGAAGCAAGAGCAAAGGCATTAGGCATTGCCCGTCCGCCTTCCACTGACCACTTCGGCACAGCTTTCACGGAAAGCGTCGATACCTTGAACGGAACCTCTACAGGAATTTCTGCATACGACCGTGTCAGAACCATTCAGGATCTTCTGGATGATTCTGTTCCGTCCAGTGCATTTGCACGACCGGGGCATACGTTCCCGCTGGCAGCCCGTCCGGGCGGAGTTCTTCAGAGGATCGGTCATACCGAAGCTGCAGTCGACCTGGCAAAACTTGCCGGTTTGAAGCCTGCCGGTGTGATTTGTGAAATCATGGGTGACGATGGACACATGCTCCGTCTGGACGATTTGCGGGAGTTCGGAAAGAAGCACGGACTTTGCCTTTGTACCGTTGCTGACATTGTGGAATACCGCCGCCGGACAGAAAAGCTGGTTGTCTGCGAAGAAAAGGTGAAACTCCCTACCCGCTACGGTGATTTTGATCTTTATCTTTACCGTTCGCTTGTTGATCAGACAACACATCTTGCTCTGGTTTGCGGTGATGTCGCGGGGAAAGATAATGTTCTGACCCGTGTTCACAGTGAGTGTCTGACCGGGGATGTCTTCGGTTCTTCCAGATGCGATTGCGGGGATCAGCTTTCCAAAGCGATGCAGATGATTGCCAAGGAAGGCTGCGGCGTTCTGGTTTACCTGCGTCAGGAAGGGCGCGGAATCGGTCTGGAAAACAAACTTCATGCGTACAAACTTCAGGAAAACGGCTGCGATACAGTTGAAGCGAACGAAAAGCTCGGCTTCCCTGCTGACTTGCGGGAATATGGAGTCGGCGCACAGATCCTGACAGATCTTGGGATCAAGGGCGTCCGTTTGTTGACGAACAACCCGCAGAAACTGGTTGGGATTTCCGGTTACGGTCTTGAGATCCGGGAACGGTTGCCGATCGAGATCAAACCGCAACAGCATGATGAGAGATACCTGCGAACCAAACAGGAACGCATGGGGCATATTTTCAACGAAATACTTCAAGATAACAAATAAAAAAGACAGGAGAAAAGATTATGAGCAAACCTGCGAATGTTTTTGAAGGGAAACTGGATGCAAAAGGATTGAAGATCGCAATTGCCTGTTCCAGATTCAACACTTTCTTTGTAGAAAAACTTCTGGATGGCGCATACGATGCAATCGTCCGTCACGGCGGAAGTTTGGATAATGTGGATGTGGCATGGTGTCCCGGAAGTTATGAACTTCCCTATGTTGCCTCCCGTTTTCTCGCCAATGGTAAATATGATGCAGTCATTGCACTTGGCTGTGTGATCCAGGGAGCAACAGCGCACGCTTCTTACATCAACGGACAGGTCTCCAAGTCTCTGGGACAGCTTTCTCTGGAAAGCGGTATTCCTGTGATCTATGGGGTTCTGACCACAGAAAATATTGAACAGGCGATCGAACGCAGCGGCACCAAGGCAGGAAACCGCGGTTTTGATGTGACTGTTTCTGCAATTGAAATGGCAAATCTTGCCAAATCCATGAATCAGAAAGGCAAGAAGTAAGCCCATGAACTTTCCGCAAAAGAAATCCAATGTGCGGGTGAATGCTCAGACACACTTCAAGCGTCTGGGCAGAGAACTTGCCATGCAGTATCTTTATCTCCGTGACATGACACCGGAGACGGACTCTGCAGAGGACATGGAAAACGCCCGTGAAATGTTCTGGGAACAGGCAGCAAACGGGGAGCTGACCTCCGATGACCGTGTTTTCAAGAAGGCAAAAAACTATGCCGAAAAAATTATTGACGGCGTACTTTTCTACTTGAAAGAAATTGATGATACTCTGGCTTCATTTTCAGAAAAGTGGGATATCACCCGCATGGCTGCAGTCGACCGGAATATCATCCGTATTGCAGTTTATGAGCTGAAATACTGCCCGGAGATCCCGATTCTTGTGAGTATTGACGAAGCGATTGAAATTTCCAAGTACTATGCCACAGAAAAATCCGGTGTATTCATCAATGGAATTTTGAATGGTGTCAAAGATGCGCTCCCCCCTGATGCCAAAGAAAAGGGGAATGAATAAATATGGGGTTGTTTTCAGTATTCAAGAAAGGACTTCAGAAAACTGCGACAGCGATCAGCAGAAGCGTTACCTCCATCTTTACGGAAGTAAAAGTTTGGGATGATGCCACCTTTACAACGCTTGAGAATGCCCTTCTGGAAGCAGATTTCGGAGCTGAAGCAGCAAAAAAAGTCAAAGATGGGATCAAGGATCGTTACCAGCGGGGTCTTCTCTCCGGGAAAGAAAACATTCTTGAAATTGCCCGTGATGACATAGCGGCAATGATGCAGGAACGCCGGACGAAGCTGAATACAGCGGCATCCGGTCCGACAGTCATCCTGATGGTCGGAGTCAACGGCAGCGGAAAAACGACAACCGCGGGAAAACTTGCCTGGACCCTTACCGGAGCAGGAAAGAAAGTTATGCTTGGGGCTTGTGATACGTTCCGTGCTGCCGCCTCTGAACAGTTGAAGCTGTGGTCCGAACGGACAGGCGCAAGCATTGTTGCCTCCAAGACGGGTGCGGATCCCGCTGCAGTTGCGTTTGATGCAGTCTCTTCTGCCATTGCCCAGAATGTGGATTATCTGATCATTGATACAGCCGGAAGACAGCAGAACAGGAAATCTCTGATGGACGAGTTGGCAAAGATGCGCCGGATCATCACCAGATTGATTCCTGATGCTCCGCATGAGACCCTGCTGACACTTGATACTTCCATGGGAATGAATATGCTTTCCCAGGCAAAGGAGTTCTCTGAAACCGCTGGTGTGACCGGAGTTGTTCTTACAAAGCTGGATGGCACAGGAAAAGGCGGTTGTGCTGTAAGAATCCAGACAGAGTTCCAGCTACCCGTGCTTTACGCCGGATTCGGGGAACAGCCGGAAGACTTACAGGAATTTGATCCGAAAAGCTACGCCTCCGCAATGTTCGGCTTGGAGGAAGAGTAACACAGGAGCGGTTTTATGAACGGGAAAGTCCTTTTTCTGATTGTTCTGTCATTACTGTCTTTTGCGGGAATGGCAGAAGATCTTATGAAGATCATCGGGAAAGATTTTCAGATTTTTTCCGAAAATCGTCCACGTTTCATAAAACCCTCCAACGCCCGTTTTTTCCGTTGGACCTCTGATGCAAAAAATGCCGTGAGATATCCGGCATATTCAAACGTAAGAGAAAAACTTACATTCTTTGGAAAACCTGTTTCTGAAGTTATCATTTCCTTTGAAGAAAACAGCGTTTCCAGAGTTTATATTTCCGTTTACAACCGTGGCGATAACCAGCCGATCTCTGCAGAACGCTTTCATGAACTCTCGAAAGAGTTGTACTACAATCTGAAGACTCTCTATCCGCAGGAACGTCCGATTCCGCGAAAAGAAAAACTGTCTGACGGAATGTATGTCAATGCCATGGTCTGGCGCGGCAAAAAATATTCCTGTATCATGAAATGGAGTCTCAGCGGGAAGACGAGGCGCAGCGAAAAGCCGGAATATCTTCAAGTTGAATTTGAGCCGTTCGACCCGTCACGGGATCCGGCAAGAAGATCTCTTATCCGGGCAGACCGGAAAGGGATCGTTGCACGTCAGAATCTCAAAGAAAATATCCGCCGGGAAGCCAACGGGAATATTTACATTGCCAACATTCCCATGGTCGATCAGGGACAGAAAGGTTATTGTGTTGCAGCCGTTCTGGAACGGGTTCTCCGTTACTACAACATTCCGGTAAACCAGCACACCCTTGCCCAGCTTTTCGGAACGAGTGCAACAAAAGGGACCTCTACTGACACCATGGTTCAGGAACTGGAAAGTGTCAGCAGAAAATTCGGAATAAAAGTCCGGGAAGAATATAATTTATTTAACAAAAACAGTGCGATCAGCAAACTGAAAAATATAGTGTCGGAATACAACCGTCTGGCACGGAAATATGATAAACGTGAAGTTCAGATGATCATTAACAACAGAATCGTCTATCTGGACAAAACGATTTATTCAATGGATCCCGAACTCTATGCAAAAGTACGGAATGATGATTCCGAATACCGGAAATTCTACCGTGTTATCACATCCAATCTTCAGGCAGGAATTCCTGTTATCTGGTGTGTTATGCTGGGGATCATGCCGGAAGATAAGCTCTCTCCGCAATCGAAAGGCGGACATATGCGGCTGATCATCGGGATCAACAATAAAAACCAGGAAGTTCTTTATACAGACACCTGGGGTTTCGGACATGAAGTGAAATCCATGCCTTTACAGCATGCTTGGCCCATAACGACCCGGTTGCTCTACCTTATCCCCCGGGAAAAAAAGATGTATTAATTCAAACACTCTGACAACAGGGGAATTGCCGTGATGAAAAAACTCTTTATCTTTCTTTCAGTTTGTATTGCAGCAACCGTTTCAGCGGATGATGCTATCAAGTTCATCGGACCGAAACATGAAATTTTCGCAAAAAAGAAGGATCAGCTTCTTCCGGATGGGAAAAAAAGTCTTTTTACATGGAACTCTGAACTGAAGAATTCGGCATCATACCGTGCAGGGAATCCGAAAAACAACGGGTTCACTGTTTTCGGAAATAAAGTGAGTTCTGCATATATTCAAATTTCCGGAGAAACACCGGCTTTTATCACATTCACTCTTTTCAACCGGAGAGACAGACAGATCCTGACCGCAGAGAAATTCCGGAAAAACATGTCTGGAATTTACGTTCAGCTGAAAAAGCGTTATCCGAAAATCAAGCCGAAAATGTTAAGAATAAAGAATCAGGATGACTTAACGCTCAACGCCCTTGTCTGGATCTCCGGCAAACATGCCTGTATCATGAAATGGGGGATCAAGGGAAATAAGAGCAGCGGGGAAGTGCCGGAATATCTTCAGATTGAATTCCGGACGATCACGGTCATGAAGGATCTGTGGAATTGTGCGATCAAACCAACAGAATATCCGGAATTTATGGGACAGAACGACCGGAAAAATAAAACTGTACAGGAGACAAACGGAGATGTTTACTTGAAGAGTTTTCCCATGGTCGTACAGCCAGCCAACGGAAACAGTGCGGCTTGCGCTGTTCAACGGATATTGGAATACAAGGGGAAAAAGCCGGAAAAACCGATTGATGCAAAGCCTTTGAAGAAGAATACAAAATTAAATTCCGACGTGGAAGGTCTGCAGCTGCAGCTGGAAGATATCTGCAAACGGAATAATCTGAAATTGAAAACGGAATATATCTTTTTCTACAAAGACCGTTCCATGAGAAAGCTGGAAAACCTCGCAGGACGCTACAACCGGGAGACCAGAAAATCAAAAAAAGAAAAGCTGGTCATCCCCGCCGGAAAAGTTGCACCTGTTGCAGCAACGATCAAGAAGATGACTCCTGCAACGTATATCAAGCTGAAAAATGAAGAACACGGCGAACAGAATTTTGAGGGGGCGATCATCCAGAATATCATGGGAGGACAGCCGTTGATCTGGTATGTTATTCTCGGGATCGTCAAAGAAGATAAACTTCCGGCGAAACCGCCAGAATTACACATGCGTGTGATCATCGGGTTCAATACGACCACGAAAATGATTTTTTATACAGATGGCTGGGGAAAAGGTCATGAGATCAAAAAGATGTCGTTCAAAGATGCCTGGCCAATTACGCTTGCCGCTTATACAATAACACCGAGGTAACAAGAGATGGATCATCTTTCCTTTCATAAAAAAATGATGCAGCGGGCATTGAATCTTGCAGAAAAAGCCCGCGGTTTTACAGCTCCGAACCCTGTTGTGGGAGCTGTTATCGTAAAAAACGGAAAAATCATTGGAGAAGGCTGGCATCATGGAGCCGGACAGCCTCATGCCGAAGTGGAAGCGATCCGCTCTGCCGGAAAACGGTCTCTCAAAGGGGCTGATATTTATGTCACGCTGGAACCTTGCTGTACGACCGGCAGGACACCGCCCTGCACTTCTGCGATCATCAATGCCGGGATCTCCCGTGTGTTTGCGGGCTGTACCGATTCCAATGGAAAACATGCCGGAAAAGGCTTTGAAATCCTCCGGGCTGCCGGGATCACTGTTGAAACAGGCATTCTGGAAGAGAAATGTTTACAGGCAAACCGTGCATTTTTCCATCATATCCAGAATCATAAACCTTTCGTTATCCTGAAGATGGCTTCGACTCTTGATGGAAAAATTGCCACTGTTACAGGCAACTCCCAGTGGATCACCTCGGAACTTGCCAGGAAACGTGTTCAGAAACTGCGAAAGAACTCCGATGCAATTATTGTCGGGGCGGGAACATACCGTCAGGATCATCCCTCTTTGACCATCCGGACAGAAAGCGGAACAGTCTTGCGGACACCTCTGCGGTTCGTTGCAACGGCTCATCCGGAACGTTTGGAAAAACGGGATGGCTGGGAATATGTTGATCTTTCCACGCCGGAACAGTGGAACTGTTTTCTGGAAGAGTTGGGCAAACGCGGAGTCATGCAGCTTCTGATAGAGGGCGGTGGAACCCTTGCGGCATCAGCACTTGCAGCAAAAGCTGTTAACGAGATTGAATTTCACTATGCGCCGAAAATCCTTGGCGGAGCCGGAAGCCGGACAGTTTGCGACGGTGAAAATCCGGAATTTTTATCGGAAGCGATTCCTGTTGCAGAGATGAAAATCACCCGTTGCGGGGTAGATTTTGTTGTCACGGGAAAACCTGTTTACTGATTTTTCAAAAAGTCGCCTTGAAAAACTCTGTATTGGGGGGTATATTGCCTCATAATTAACGAAGAAAGGATCGTGTTATGAGCAGTATTGACACCAACAAGTGCAAGTATGGATATTTTGATTCCGAAAACAGAGAGTATGTTATTACCTCTCCCTATACTCCGAAGCCGTGGATCAACTACCTCGGCGGTGTCGGGGATCTCGATGCATTCGTCTCCAACCGTGCTGGCGGAACAGTCTGGTACAAACAGCCGCATACAGGCAGATTGACCCGTTATCAGTACATGGCAGTGCCGGAAGATCACCCCGGTTTCTATCTCTATATCCGGAACCTTGACGGTACAGTCTGGAACCCCTCTGTTTCTCCGACACTCACGAAGGTGGATAAGTACGAATGCCGTCACGGGATGTATTACACGAAGTTCGATTCCGAAAAGAATGGACTCCGTGCGCAGGTAAAATATTTCATCCCGGCAGAAGATCCTGTCATGCTGTGGGATGTCACTTTTACTAACAATACCGAAGAAGAGCTGGTCTTCTCTGCGTATCCTTATCTTGATTTCTCCATGCGCGATATCGCAAAAGATGTGATGTACTATCACTTCTGCGGCAACCAGATGACCGGTAGCTACTGCGAAGAACACAATGCACTCATGCTTGATTATTATGCCTTTGAGGCTCATCACCCGGGCTTTACACTCTTCAATGCCTCCAAGCCGTTTACAAATTATGATATGCGCCGCGATACATTCATCGGACGCTGCCGTTCCGAAGCCAATCCGGAAGCGTTGGACAGCGGAGTTCTTGCAAATTCCGATGTTGTCGGAGCCGGCTTCCATATCTGCGGAGCATTCAAGCTCAACTTCAAACTGGCTCCCGGAGCTTCTGAACGTGTTGTGATCAAGCTTGCCGCCAACCGGAAACTGGAAGATGCAGCTGCTCTGCTCAAGAAATATGATGATTTTGCCGTGGTGGATGCCGCCGCAAAGAAATTCGCCGACTGGTGGGATTCCATTCTTGAAAAGAATCAGGTCTACACTCCCGAAAAGGGGTTGAACGAAATGCTCAACGTGTGGTTCCCGAAAAATATCAAAACCACCATGCGCTGCGGACGTTCCATCTCCCACCGTCATACCGGAAGCGGAACATCCAAAACGTTCCGCGACACCATGCAGGATATCATGGCTGGAAGTCTTTTCTTTCCCGAAGAAACCAAAGAAAATATCCTGCTCCTGATGCACTCCATCCGTGAAAACGGTCAGATCGTAACCAATATCGACCCAGTTTCCCTGAAATGTTCCAATCCGGAACATATCCGCTGCGATGCCATCGTCTGGGGGATCTTCACCATTGCAAAATACATTGCAGAAACCGGCGACAAAGAGTTTCTGAACACTCCGGTTGCAGATTACGAAGGCAAGGAATCCACCATTCTTGATCTGCTTCTCCGTGCAATGCGGTTTACCGGAACCAGTACAGGAAAACATGGTCTGCCGAAACTTTACAACTGCGACTGGAACGACTCTCTGGTTATCATCAGTGCGATCCTCAGCGACGGCGAAAGCACCATGGTTGCAATGCAGTACATCGTTGCGGCAAAAATGCTCATCAAGATGCTGGACGAAAAATATGCGGATGATATCGCATTCCTGAATCAGAAAATCGAAGATTTCACCAAAGCTCTTGACTCCGAAGATGTCTGGGATGGCGATTGGTACCGCCGTTTGCTCTTCCCCGCTGAAAAGATGGGATCTTCCGAAAATGAAGAAGGCAGCATCTTCCTGAACGCCCAGACCTGGGCAGCTCTTGCAGGAACTCTTGATCCGGCTCACATCGAAAAGGCGATGGACAGCGTTTACAATCAGCTCCATACCCGTTACGGGATCCAGCTGTTCTATCCTCCGTTCACCAAACTCATGGACGGCACAAGATATTGCGGAAACGCCCCGGGTGCAGGAGAAAACTCCGGTCTTTTCTACCACGCCAATACCTGGGCTGTCATTGCAGAAGCCGCCAGAGGCAACTCTCAGCGCGCCTGGGAATATTTCCGCAACATCCGTCCGGACTACCGTACCGCAAAGGATGCCGACCTTTATGAACGCGAACCTTATGCTTTTGCATCATGGGTTTACGGTCCCATCAACGGCAACTGCGGAAAGGCTTCTTTGACCCACCTGACAGGCGGAGCTGCATGGATCTACCGTGCCGCAAACGAATATCTGCTGGGTGTCCGCCCTGAAACTGACGGCTTGCGGATCGTCCCCTGTATTCCGGCTGACTGGAGCGGCTACTGTGTCGACCGTATGCTTTCCGGTGCGCTGTATCACATCGAAGTTCAGAACCCCGAACACAAGACAGGTCCCAATGTCAGGATCGTTGTTGACGGCACACCCATCGAAGGCAATCTGATCCCGCGCGCCCCCAAAGGCACAAAGGTCAAAGTGGATGTCACGATCATTTAAGATCTGAGATCTGAATAAAATGAAAAAGGCAGTTCCGGTTGGAACTGCCTTTTTTTGTAGAGGCAATTTCAAAAGTCTTCAAAAATGGCAGAAAATTCTTGTTGCGATCTGCAAATGGAGCGTTTTCGGTGGTTACCCTGTGGGTAGCCACGCTCAAACTACCATTTCCAACTCATCAACAATCTTTTTTCAGCCAAATTTTGCCGGACTTTTGAAATTACCTCTTTGTAATCTGATTTTTCATTACCAGATATAAGGATTTCTGATTGGGTTGCTCCAGGCGTAACGGCCTTGAGCATCCCGGAGCTGGATCCGGAAGAGTCCGCGGGGACAATCTTTAAGATCCCGTTTGATACTGCTGACTTCACTGTAAGTTCCGGGACCATCCGGATTTTCAATGGAGATCATAGCACCGCCTCCTGCACCGCGCCCCACAAGAACAGCCGCAGGACAAGTGGTGAATTCTGCTTCCAGAATTCCGTCATGAACAGCGATTTTTGTAAATTCGGGTCCCTGAGTGGAATAGAAATACCCCTGTCTGAGGGCCTTGATGATATCTTCCTGAGAGTTGCTTTCTGCGCAGATCATTGTCCAGCCACCGCAAAGATCCCGTCTTTGGTGAATATCATCGACAGCAATAGCGGTATATTCTTTTCCGGCATCAAGGCAGGCATCCCAGCAATACATGTTGAAATCTTTTCCGATGTACCGTGTGGAGGTGTTGAAGACTTCGATCCCCAGAATATTTCTGAGCGTCATGACTTCCTCCGGTGTGAACCCGCACCAGTAGGGATGAGCGCAGAAGACAGCGGCTCCGGCTTCATTTGCCCGGTCGACAGCATCCTGTCCGGTTGCCGGATGGGTATGCGGAAAATCTTCCGGAACACCGACAGCCAGAATATGCCAGCGGGTGTTCCGGGGGCCGATGGGGTGAAGTTCGATCCCGGAGATCAAGGTCATGCCTTTACCATCATATTCTGATACCTTGTTGGTGCAGGAATGGTCTGTGAAACAGAGGACATCGAACCCGGCTTCATGGTACATATCAATGATCTCTTCCGGAGAAAATCTTCCGTCGGAGTTTGTTGTATGGGTGTGCAGTCCGGCTTTCAGAACGATTCTCTCTTCCTCAGCCATGCCCGGTTTCTGATAAACGATCTTTTTCATTTTCCATCCTTATTTGACAGGAGTTACAACGATATCATCAATGTAGACATCCATTTTTGTTCCGCTGATAACAAAAGTGCAGCGATCAATGCCGGGGACCCACTGTCCGATTTCGATTTCCCGGGTAAGTGTCTGCCAGTTTGCTTTAGCCATTGTAGTGATGGGGGCGCGGGAGGTGAGGTGTTTTGTACGTCCGGTCTTGGAATCTTTTCCGTAAGCATAGAATGCGACAGTAACTCTTCCTGTTCCTTTGTATTTGAATGAGATCTTATACTTTCCCGGCTTCAGGCTGATTGCATTGTAAAGATGAAAATTATCTCCGGAAACATGGATGGAATTTTTGCCCTCTGCCACATTTTCTTTATTTTCGCCATTTTCTCCGACTGTAACAATACGGAATTTCAGTTTTCCGGAATTAGGGACCCAATGAGCAGGAATTTTGGCGACAGGTCCGGGACCGAAATCCCAACCCATCTTGATTCTGCTCATAATATATTTGTCGGATGCTTTCGGAATTTTCCGGATGTTTTCAAATCCGCCATCTTTCAGAAGATTTTCCTGTGCAAAGGCTGCACAGGCGAGTCCTGCTGCCAGAGAGAAAATAAGTTTTTTCATTTTGTTTTTCCTTTATTTTAAGGTTGTTGTAATTGTTTTAACAGATCCGCTGATCACATTTTTGACTTCCACTTTATAATTGCCCTTCGGCATATCATAAGAGGGTACAAAACGGAATATGCTATCGGCGGATACATTTTTTTCCAGAACAACTTTGCCATTGGGGGCAGTAATCGTCACATGACAGGGATTGGGAACTCCGGAAAGTCTGAAGTCTGCCGGTTTTCCGTATGAAAGAAGAGCAGGCCCGGCGACTGCGGGAACCGGAGCTTTTGCTGCAGTAACAGCGAAGACACGACCGACAGCCGGATCAAGTTCAAAGCTGAACTGTTTGACCTTTCCGAGATATTTTCCTTTGCTGACATCATAGACATGTGCAGCGGCAGGCAATGTCACATGACGGATCTGTTTTCCTTTCACAACAACAACGCCGGAAGCTCCGCCTTCCGCACCGGCAGCACTCTTCTTGGTTTCCCCTTCTTCCGTAACAGGACCGAGGAAGCAAAGGTAATTGTTCTTTCCGTTCGTAAACGGTGTAAATGCGGCAGGCAATCCATTGGAATCCACTGCTTTTGCAATGGGTGTCACTCCGGCATAACGCTGGAACATGGTGAACAATCCGCGCTGAATTCCGGCTGCGGTCCCTTTCTGGGTACGCTGTGCAGCGCCGTCAAGATAATCATAAAGCATTACGGCATATCCTTTTCCGAACCGCTTTACGTTCAGCTTTTCAAAAGATCCGAAAACATCTGCAAGAACTGACTGATCAAGGAATTTTCCATGTTCATCCATGATTCCGGGGTTGTAATCAGCGATCAGCAAACCGCCGTTGCGGACAAATTCACGCATAGATTTTGCTTCTGCTTTGGAAATTGCCTGAGAATTTGGCAGATAAAGGACCTTGAAATTTTTCAACTTTCCAGCCGTAATTTCAGCAGGGGTCAGATATTCAAAGCCCACTCCCATGCTCTGAAGAATTCCAACAATGTTATTGATGGAAAGTTCCCAGGTGGTTTTGTCAGGATTCAAGTTAGCCGCATGAAGACATGCCTGAGAATAATGAACCGCAACGCCATCATTTCCTTCGCGGCTGTCCATAATCAGCTTGGCGATCCCGCTCTTTTTCATCCTGGCAATTTCATCCGCAGACTGGGTGAAATGTTTCAGAAAACCAAGGTCCATACGGAAAATGGAGGCATTGGAATATCCGGGATATCCGGCATACCACCAGAACGCACCATGCAATCCGCCGAAAAGATATCTCCAGGGCGGCTGACGAACCCATTGTTCACTCATTTCGCCTTCATAAGTTCCATACCAGGCAGATTTGAAGGAATTCGGCTTCATATATTTCAAAGCCTTGACATCACGTTCAATGAAGTACGGTGCGCAGAAATCAAAGTTCGGCAGCATGTGGGCAAGGTTGAATCCGGAGTAGGATTTTGCCGGATAGACCAGTCCTTCGATCCCGATGGCAGATGTTTTGTCATATCTGCGGATCTGATCCACGATCATCTTGTGCCAATCAGTGAAAGAGTAGTCCATGAATGACCGGAAATCCAGCCACATGGGGAGCAGCTCTTTTTCAGCAGCTTCATCCAGCGGAAGCGGTTTGATCTGAGAGAAATCTTTGAACTTGGAACCGTACTGAGCGTTGAGTTTCTGAATGGTTCCATAAGTCTGCTTCAGGAATTTCCGGAACCGTTCTGCACATTCGTTACAGAGACACAATTCCTTGAGCCCGTGATTTCCAATGGCATTTTCATCTCCGAGATTGTAATAGGCAACTCCGAATTTACAGGCATTCTGAACAATCTTCTCAATGGAATTGAAGTTGGAGGCAAAGGGTTTTCCATTTTTATCAACATAGGATTTGTTGTCGCGAACGGCATCAGCAAGGGAGAGGTTACAAAGCTGCTGATATTTGTACTCCACCACCAGACGGGTCAGATAGATGGCATAGGCGATACCGTAATCATGGAACAGGCGCGGCGGGATGTTGGAGAAATCTCTGTAATACATGACTTCCGCATCCATGATGATATCAATGCCGGCTTTCTTCATCTGTTCCACGGTGAATCTGGTCACAGGACTTTTGGAGACACAATTTGCCCAGATCGCAAACTGGAAATCATTCTGCACCGCAGCGCGGTCGATGGGGAAGTAAATGGAGGTTTCCTGTTCATCCGCCATCGCTCCGTTTTCCATATATTTGATGTTCAGTTTTGCAGAGTAGGAATCGAAAGGCGGGACGGTGAACGCAAACTTGTTGGCACCGTCAGCGGCTTTCATGCTGCTGCGGTAAATGATACGCCCCCTGTTGTCTGTTGCCTCAAATTTCAGAGTACCTTTCGGGATTCCTTTCATGGTGATCACCCCGGAGAATTTCCGATCCTTACCGCAAATGTCTGAATCCAGTTTTACGGAGCTGATCAGATTTGTGCGGAAAGTCGTGCAGGGTACAGAAGCAAAGTTCAGGACTTTTCCCTGTGCATCAAGCAGAAACAGATCCTGCATTTTCACACTTGCGGGAAGAGACGGCGGAGTCTGGAAATAAACTTTTCCGGTCTTTGCCGCATAAGTTTCAGAATGTTTGACTTTTCCGAAACGGTCGAGATAGTCCACCCGGACTTTTGCTCCGGCAGGAAGTTTTCCGGTAATGACCGCACCGCTCTTATCAGCAGTGATCACAGGGAGATTCTTTGCAGTCAGTTCACGGACCAATGCACCGAGGAAAGCGTAGTTGTATTCATAATAAAGCGGATCGCAGCTGTCGTAAGGAACAAGGTTTTCGACCATTCTGCCGAAATGTTTGCTTTCTTCATAATCCACCACAACGATTTTTCCTGCACCGAAAGAGGTGGCAGAAAGTTTTGTTCCTTTCAGATCCGGGATCGCGGCAGCGGGAATGTTTTTCGGCATCGGCATGGGGCGGAACGTCACGCCGCTGATTTTCGGCATGATATCGTTATATGTAATAAGAATCAGAGAAGCTCCGGCTTTGACCCGGTTCAGCATTCTCTTCTGAAGATCAGCAGGAACATCAGAAAACTGGAACTTGCCCAGCATAATGACATCAGAATCTGCAAGATCCGCAAAGATCCGTTTCCGTTCGGCGGCATAAGTCTTGTCGTCCATTGTCGGAGCATAGACTTTCAGAGGCTTGGGTTCAAAGGCGGAAAAGGTCTTATAGTTTGAAGCGGGCCAATACTGATAATTGCAATCGAACCGCTGACGGAACTCAGTGATTTCACGCATTCCCAGCTTGTAGCCGATGAAAAAGATTTTCGGTTTTTTACCGGAGAGGGGTTTATAAAATTTACGGTGCGGCGTAACGACGGAATCCCCCATCTTGTCCCAGGGATATTCGCCATCCATAGAAAAATCAGCAGTTGCCGCCGCTCCGGTCAGGAAAACCGCCGCCGCTAATAATTTGGTGAAAAATGACTTTCTTTTCAACATTATTTACACTCCTTCATAGTTTTCATAAGCCGTAATTCATCTTTGACGATCTGGATTGCCGTTTCATCGCAATGCTTTCTCAGCTGTGCAATGTGGGGAGCAAAATGTTTGCTGAATCCCAAAGCTCTGATCTCTTTTTCCACAGATGCGAACTGCTTCAGATTTTTTGCCTGATTTGCCACGGAAAATGTTTTTTCTGTTCCGAAACGCAACTCTGCAAATTTTGACGGTGTATTGAAAACAGTTCCGACTTTGGCAAATGTGGTGTAGTAAGTTGCCGGACTTTTTCCTGTTTTACAAACGTTGCGGCAGACATTGAATCCCCAGACATCTCCGGTTTCCGGTTTCTTGAGATCAGCATCATAAGGAATTCTGAAACTCAGGATCACTCCCCCCTTGAAATCTTTCCGGGTAACGGTCCATTTTGCATTCCATGTTTTCTTGACAAAACGGCTGTCGAACCGGGTTCCGGAAACGCCGCAGGCAAGCTGGATATATTTGGAACAGCTTCTGCCGGGATCAAGAAAGATTTCCACGGATTCCCCGGAGGGCCATGCATTATTGACGATTTTGAACGGATCTTTCTGATATTTGTTCCAGTGATCCCCTTCCAGTTTAAATTCAATGATCAGAGCTTTATCCGTTGCATTGACACGGAATGCGGTCGGTTCAGGAATAACTTTGTTGTTATCGGAGGCAAATGTAATGCAATTGGCTCGCCACAGATTGTCTGTATATGCAACCTGTGCAGACACAGCAAAGATAACAAAAAGAAACAGAATCAAAGTAGTAAATTTTTTCATATCTTGCAGTCTCAATAATTTACTTTATACTTGACATCAGATGTCGCGGGGTTCGTACTGTCTCCGGCAGTGCGGAGATTGGTCATATAATCGACATATTTGACATTTGCGGCATGACCATCCAGGAACAGGAAGTTGATGGAATCCTTGTGGTTGAAAGAGCCGTCAGTGTTCTGGAAAGGAGAGATCGCAGCACTGGAACGGTCTTTATAAGTCTGCTGAGCCTGCCATGACAAATGAAGGATCTTTCCATATTGACGGTTCAATTCTGCCAGAAGGATATCGGAAGAAGCCTGTTTGAAATAACCGACTTTTCTTTTTTTGGGGCGGTCACCGGTTGTGATTGCCCCTCCGGAAACTTTTTCATTGAGACCGTAACTGTAGTTGTTTCCTGCACCGTGATAGGGATGAAAATCTGTTCCTGAAACTCTTGTGGAGTCACTGGGACAATCCACCAGTTTTACCGGAATCGTTTTATTGATCATAATACCGCGGAAGGAGTCCAACCCGCTGTTACTATCAATAGCATGCGGCAAAAAGTCATCGTTTTCCTGCGCATACTGCAGCATGGAGGTTCCCATCTGTTTTTCATTGTTGATACAGCTGCTGGAGCGGCCCTTTTCACGCG
This sequence comes from Lentisphaerota bacterium, assembly GCA_015061845.1. Taxonomy (GTDB): domain Bacteria; phylum Verrucomicrobiota; class Lentisphaeria; order Victivallales; family UBA1829; genus SIG79. Next base: position 8,608 of record SUVT01000017.1, on the reverse strand, counting down.
CATTGTTCAGGGCGGGCAGTAACATCCCGGCGAGAATCGCAATAATCGCGATCACAACCAACAGCTCAATCAAAGTAAAACTGTGCCGAACATTTCTTTTTGTGTTCATTTTTTGTTCTCCTGTCGGATTTTAGTTTTTATTTTTTCAACGTTCTATTAATTTCGCTTTCAGTATTACATTCCGTTCATCTGTGTTGCCGACAAGCATATCCACTGCAATTTTGCAGATTTCGCTGATCCGCAAATCAAAAGAGGAAAAGTCGTTTTCAACGGCATGGTATGTGTTGAAATTTCCGAGATTCTGATATTTCTCCGGAGTGATGCCCAGTTCATCCAATACCGGTTTTACGATTTCACAGAAATGGGAATCACTCCAGGTGAAGATCCCGAACAGAGGTTCCGTTTTCTGAACAGCCATTGCCAGCTCCTGTTTCAACTTTTTTCCATTGAAGGTCTTCCAGAAGAACAGTTCATCGAAAAAAATGCCGCTTTTTTCGGATTCTTCCCGGATTCCCTGCATCACTTGGATTTGCAGAGAAGCCCATACCCCCTTACACGCCGTCTCGCTGATGGCAGGGTAAAGAATCTTTTTTATTCCGCGTTTTGCAAAATATTTGACCGCTTGCCGTCCAATATCTTTGTAGTCGATCAGAACATATTTGCTGTGGGGAATCAGCTCTTCCGCCTGATAGCGCAGCAGAAAAACCGTATTCTGGAACTTGTTCGGCTCATTGCGGAACTTGTCATAGGAAAAATTCATATCGCCGAGAACGAGATAGCCGTAAGGACGGGTTTCGCCCACCATTCTGTCAAGGAAACGCCCGATAGCAGCCGTATTTTCCACCAGAGCTTCATTGATCAGAGTCGGAAACAGATTGTGAGGATCAAGCAGACGATTGATTTCAGAAACCATGTCAGAGTAGAACTGATCCTGACTGTGCATGACAAGACCGACAGCGTTGCTTGTGACAGGAAGAAGATTTTTTCTGACCAGCGTTCCCCGTCGGGGGATCCGTTCCAGCAAACCTTCTTCAATCAGTGGGCGCAACGCTTTGGCGACAGTCAAATGGTTTACTCCCAGCGTTTTCGCAAGAACTTTGTCTCCGGGCAGTGTGTCCCCTACCCCGTATTCGCCTGTAAAAAGCCAGTTACGGACAAGTTTTTCGATATATTCCTGCTTAAATCCCGTCTGTATCATGATAACTGCATTTTCCTGTCTGGATTTGAATATATACTTATTATATACCAGAACAAAAAAATTGTCAAGTAGTCTGAAGAATCTTTTTTCCTGATTTTTTGCCGTCAGCAGAGTTCATCGAAGTACAGCGTCAGCACAGAATCTCCGGTACAAATCGTGTTGTATGCGGTATCTGCTCCGGTTTGCTCTGACATAGGACCTTTCCGGTTTGTGTGAACGAGAAAATGCGGAACACAGGAGGATGAGACATCCAGCCGGATCTGCTCTCCTTTTCTGACCTCACAACAGTGTTCTGTAAAATCAAAATGAAGCACTGCAGTTTTCCCCGGCTGATAATCCGGATTTGTCCTGCAGAGTGAATCAATATCATCCCGTAAAGTCAAAGTTCCATCTTCCCGGACAATGCTCAAGCGGACATAAAAGCAAGTGTCGGGAGCGGTAGATTTTACATGCAGATCCAAAGAACTTTTTCCTTTCAGCAGAGAATCTTTTTCAAAAGGGGCTGACAGGAAAGAGATAATATCATATCTGGAATTCGGCGGATCCTGATACTGCATTCCACCGAAAGTATAGCAGCCGCTGCCTTTGAATCCCGCCGGTGCATAAGGATTGTAAAGATAAGTGATTTCTCCTTTTTCTCCTTGGGCTGCGGCAAGTTTTCCTGTCTGATCAGGATAGAATCTGACCGTTTTTGAACCTTTTGACAAAAATTTTTCATGCTGCCATGGACCGTTGAACATGGGATAGTAAACGATCTCTCCGCGTTTGATAAATTCCAATGGAGTTCCGGTCCGGAAATGATCGAACCAGAGATAAACGAAATCGGGGCAGACTTCAAAGATTTTCGCATTCGGGAAAACAGGCATTCCCTCCCGGTCATATCCACTCCAGCCGTGATCGTATGGGGAAACGATCATTGCACAATCTTTTCTGCGGGCCTCAGGGAGAGTATTCCAGATATCAAAGATGCCGTCTGTATAAATATCATAGAACCCCGTTGTCAGCAGAACAGGGACATTGCTTTCGTGGATGGCTCCGGAGTAATCTGAGCCGCCTTCAATAGACTTCCAGAACGGGTCTGCCGGATCGGGGTGGGAAATCTCTTCTTCCAGAAACTCTGCACGTTCCCCGTAAACTTTTTCGGTGAAACCTTTCAACGGAAGTGTACGGAATGTTTCTAATGCAAAATTCTTTTTCCGGAACTTTTTTTTCTTATACATATTGACTGCCCAGTTTCCATGCAGTCCCGGTTTGAAAAAGCCGTTGCGGTAGATAATGTTATACCGTTCGGAGTCCTGAACCATCAGACATGCGGCTTTGATATCCGGCTGATTGGTTTTCAGATAGGAGAGGTGAACAGAACTGAGATAACTTGCGCCCTCAAGAAAAAGTTCTCCGTTGTAAAAATCCTGTTTCCGGATCCAGTCAAGAGTGTCAAGTCCATCATTATGTTCGTTGATGTACGGAATACAGTCGCCTTCGCTTCTTCCGGTTCCGCGGCACTCCTGATAAACGATTGCATAACCATGAGTATTTTCCGTCCGGAACCGTTCCATTTCCGGTGTGACATCAGCATAGGGATTCCGTTTGATGATGGTTGGGAAATTTCCTTCCGGTCCGGGAAGTTGAACGAGAGTATAAAGTTTTACACCATCCCGCATCGGGATCATATATTCAAGAAGTATATTGTTGATTTCCGGATTCATATTCGATTTCTCCTTTTGTATCTGAGAATACTATATTCTGACATTGGAATATTTTCAAGAGAGAAAAAATTTTTTTTCTGAATTTGACTTCGGGATGATGATAAAAAACGCTTTGGAAATAAATGTGGAGTCTGCTTTCAGCGGAAAATGTCAATTTTCCACATCTAATATTCTGAAAGATACCTTGTATTTTTCCGGAAGATGTGGTAAACTACCTCTGTCAACATTTTTTAACCATAACACAAAATGGAGTTTTTGAAATGATTGAAAAACTGAACCTTGCGGCGAAACCCGCTATCACACCGGTTCTTGATCCCGAATTCAGCGCAGCTGTTCTCTGGGACAGAGCTTACAAAAAAGCAGTTTCTGAATCCGGCAGATCTAAAAAACTGATCATCGCCATCGAACGCAACCCCGAAAGTGTCAGCACCTACGAAACAGTCGTGTTCGACAACGCTTCCGCAGAAGAACTGGCAGCAGCTGTCCGTCATGTGGAACGTCTGGTCAAAACTCTGCTCTGGCTCAAGGGCGGACACAAAGTCACCATCGCAGGCGACAAAGCTGTAGCCGATGAAGTTGCAAAAATCTACGCTTCCGGCGCAGAACGCGACTTCGACTTCCGTATGATGGCAAAGATCTACTCCGCACCCATGGAAGTTGTCTATGCTGATCTGGCTGATGCTCCGAAGAACGTGGAACCCTCCCAGCCCCTCGGACGTCACCTCGACGGCTGCAGAATCGGTTTCGACCTTGGCGGTTCCGACCGTAAGTGCGCCGCTGTGATCGACGGCGAAGTTGTCTTCACCGAAGAAGTTACCTGGGACCCCTACTTCCAGAAAGATCCCGAATACCACAAAGCAGGTATCAATGACTCTCTGAAACGTGCGGCTGCACACCTTCCCAGAGTCGATGCAATCGGCGGAAGCTCCGCTGGTGTCTATGTTCAGAACCGTGTCCGTCTGGCTTCTCTCTTCCGCGGCGTGCCCGAAGAAAACTTTGAAAGCTGCGTCCGCGACATCTTCCTGGATCTCGCAAAAGACTGGAACGTTCCCTTTGAAGTCGTGAACGACGGCGAAGTCACCGCTCTTGCCGGTTCCATGGATATGAACGCAAACTGCGTGCTTGGTGTCTCCATGGGAACCTCCATGGCTGGCGGATATGTAAACCGCGAAGGCAACATCACCGACTGGCTGAACGAACTGGCATTTGTCCCCGTTGACTACCGCTGCGGTGCTCCAGCTGACGAATGGTCCGGCGACCTCGGCTGCGGTGTTCAGTACTTCTCACAGCAGGGTGTGGCACGTCTGGCAAAACAGGCAGGAATCGACTTCCCCGAAGATATGCCTCTGGCTGTCCGTCTGAAAGAAGTTCAGGCTATGTTCGACAAAGGCGATGAACGCACCAAGAAGATCTTTGAAACCATCGGTGTCTGCTTCGGCTGCACCATTGCACGCTACTTCGACTTCTATGATGTTGAAAAGCTGCTGATCCTCGGTCGTGTGACAAGCGGCGGCGGCGGAGATATCATCCTTGCTGAAGCACGTCGTGTTCTGGATGAAATCTTCCCCGAACTCACCAAGAAGATCGAATTCAGCATTCCTGATGAAAAAGGACGCAGACATGGTCAGGCAGTTGCAGCTGCAAGTCTTCCCATGATCTGAGTTTGAGATTGCCTCAATCAGTAATAAAAAACGCTCCGGAAGTAAAAAAATCCGGAGCGTTTTTTTGCTGAAAAAATCAATCAGGCAGCATGACCGTGAGTTTGCAGATAAAGCATTCCTTCATCACGGGCTTGCTTGAGCATCTTCCTGCAAACCCAGAAGAGAATGATCCCGTTGATCACAGAAATCAAGAGCCATGAAATCGGATAAGAAACCATGAGCTGGGTCAAATTGTCAGGGTTCGGGAAGACTGCCATCACCCAGAAAATACGGAACACACATGTTCCGAAGACTGTTGTGATCGTCGGCTTAACGGAATGTCCAAGACCACGGAGAGAACCGGAAATCGCATCCATGATTGCGCCCAGAAAGTAGGTGCACATCATGATTCCGAACCGCTGCATCCCCCATTCTATCACTTTTGGATCCGGATTATAAAATCCCAGAAGAGGTTTTCCAAACATCAGGAAAATACCGCAGGAGACCAGAGAAAATACCGTAGTATAGAGCAGACAGATAAAAATACTGCGGATCACGCGTTTGTATTTTTTTCCACCGAGATTCTGTCCGGTAAAGCTCATGGAACTCTGATAATATGCTCCGTTTGCAACGGTTGCCACCCCTTCCAGACTTTGACAGGCGGCATTTCCAGCCATTGCGCTGCTGCCCAGAGTGTTGACCGCTGATTGAATAAAAACGTTGGAAACGCAATAAAGTGCCCCCTGAATCCCTGCTGGGATCCCGATCCATAAGACCTCTTTCAATTCTGCCCAGTGGAAACGGATGTGTTTGAAAAGCAGCCGGATCGCACCGCTGGACTTGTGTAGGGTATGCAAAACAAGGAAGGCAGAAAGGATATTGGAAATTTTTGTTGCAAGAGCCACTCCGGCAGCATCCATTTTGCAGACAAGCACGAAAAACAGATTGAGCAGCACATTGACAACTCCTGCGATTGCAATATAGATCAAAGGCCGTTTCGTATCACCGACCGCCCGCAAAATAGAAGAACCAATGGTATACAGAACGGTAAAAGGCAATCCGATACTGCAAATCTGGAGATAAAGAGTCGCTTTATCCAACACATCTTCCGGCGTATCCATCCACACCAGAACCGGCCGGGAACACAACACTCCGAGGACAGCAACGATGAGTCCGGATGCTACTCCAAGCGCAATGGAGGTATGGACTGTCCGGCTTACTTTTTTATAATCTTTTGCCCCGATATAGCGGGCAGTGATAGAGTTGACCCCGGCACCGAAACCGAAAAAGAAGACCAGCAGCAGAATACTCAATGCAGCTGTCGCCCCGACTGCTGCTGTCGCAGCTGTCCTGACTTCTGCCGGAGCAAATTGTCCCAGCACGATCAAGTCTGCCGCATGGAACATCAGGATCATAATATTGGTTGCGATCAGTGGGAGCGAAAATTGGAAAATTTGCCGGAAGAGAGATCCGTGGCACATGTCCATCTTATATTTTTTATCGTCACTCATGACAGAAATCCTCAATATTTTAATTGAGTGATAATATACAATTCTTTTTTCATATTACAACCGGAAAAAACTGCAAAACATCTGTTTTTTGCAAGGGTTTTCCCCGGTTTTATTTACTGTGCCAACAGCTCGTTATAACGTTCTTTCCATAATGCGGAATATGAGGTGTAATGATTCCCGGCAGGATAGACCTCTATGGATTTCTTTACTCCAAGACGGTTATAAAGTACGAAAATACTTGTGGGACAGCAGATAAAATCATTCAAACCGGTACTGAGGAAAACCTCTGCTTTGATTCGGTCGGATAAAAAGATATTATCATAATAAGGAGCCGTTTTCATTCTTGCAGGATCGGGTTCCCGTTTGCGGACATCAAACAGTCTGGGCCAACCGGGTTCCCGTGCAGGAACGGCAAGAGATCCGCCATGATCCATCAATGCCGGAACGGAAACGGTACACAAAGTCACCTGAGGATCCAATGCAGCTGCAGCCAAAGCCTGCGCACCGCCCATACTCATTCCCTGTACGATCAACACTTTTCCGTTCCATTCTGGTCTGCTTTTGATATAATCCAATGCCCGCATCACCCGGAAAAACATTCCGCGAAAATAAAAAGTCTCCCGATCCCCTGCCCCGCGGTTCCAATAGGAACGCAGCTCATTTTTTGCAAGAGCCCTGTAATATTCCAGTGGCTTTCCATTGGGGATCCCATGAGAATTGATATCTAAATACAAAGCAGGTGTCAGCTGTGTACTTTTGATGGATGAACGGACACCTGCCCCGTGAAAGGAAACAACTGCCGGTAGAGATTTATTTTTGGCATTACGCGGCACACAGAGATATCCGGAAACCGGCATGCCTCCTGCACAATCCACCTGGACATCATAGCACCGGAAACGTCCTTTCTGTTGGGGGGATGGTTCGACTTCAGTTAATTTTGCTTTCAGGGGAACTTTATCCAGAATTTTCCGCTGTTCATCCCAGAACGCATCAAAATCATCGGGTTTCTTCATGCCGGGACGAAGTTTTTCCGGCTCGACCAAAGCCCCCATTCCGGCACTTACAGGTTTCGTTTTTCCGTTTTTATCTTTGAACTCAACCACCTTTCCGGAATCATCCAGGAGTGAAAACTGGACATTGATCCAGCCGGGATGAGGAACAGAATATTTAACAGATCCTCCGGAAAGCAGCGTTCCGGAAGCTTTCTCCATGCCGTCGACTTTTACAATATAGCTGACTTTTTTTCCTTTGACTTCCCGGAGCGGATTTTCCTGCATCACACAGACAGAAAACTGTACAGGCTCATTGATTTTCAGTTTCCAGTCCCGGTCACTCTTTATTGAAAGCTTATAATCATCAGCCAGCACATGAACTGCAAGGAACAACAGCAAGAACACAAATCTAGTCATAAAATCAACCTTTCCGTTAGATAACATCCACAAAATTGCGAATATTTTAAACAAGCTGTTAGGAAATATAGCTCTAAAATCAGAAAAGTCAATTGCCGGAGCAACTGGAATTTACGAAAAAGAGAGCATGGACCGGTTAAGTCAGTTTGTCAGACACCGGCGCAAACTTCCCTTTTATCAAGGATTGAAATATTTTTTTATTTTGCTCTGCGCCTTTGTGCTTGATGATATTTCAACTTAATTATTTTGACAGTATCAGTGTGCCGAACCGATCGATGTTCCGGAATCCGCCGAATGTCGGAAGATAGCAGCATTGTTCCCATTTTTCCGGTTCGCCGGGCATATTGAAACGACTGGTACGGTAGGCATTGAAACGGAATCCCTGCTTCGGAACTTTCTCCGTAAATCTCAACTCATCCAAAGGAACTGTCAGGAAAGCTTCCCAGGAAAGTCCGTTCCGGCTGGTGGACCACAGAACATTTTGACAGTTCCATTTCTTATCGGCTTTCTTTGGCGAATTGGAAATGAAAAGATCCAGCAGACAGTTGTCCGGAGCTAAAATAAACTGATAGCACTCCTTACCGCGTCCCAAAAACAGTTCAATGCTTTCATAATTCCAAAGCACACCATCGCGTTTTCCAAGGGAAGAGGGAACCCATTTAACTCCGGCGACACCGGAGGGAATGCGGCATTGAGCTTTGAAATAGAGATTTTTTCCATCATGAAGCAGATATATAACGGTTTTTGAATCCGGTTTATTAATATTGAAGCTGTCAGTAAAATCTTTTAGAACAAGAGCTTTTTTCCAGTCTCCGGCAGTTGGTTTTCCGTTAATCCGCGGAACAGAGACTGTGTAAGGATTGGTTTTGTGTTGTCCTCCACGGAACATGCGGGAATTGCGTTCAAATGCCTGATATCCGGTCAGAAGTTTACGGGTACGGTAGGCGTAAGGTTCCTGTTTCGCCGCCAGCTTTACAGCATCTTTGAGTAATCCCATCATCCGGTCAACGAATTCCGGGGGATAGAGTTCTTTCCAGACCCGCTGATAGTCCCATTTCCCGGAAAGGTAGCCATGCTTTACCCAGGCGAGTTCCATCTCCTCGTGGAACTGACGCACCACGCCTGCCGCAGGTCCGAAGAATTT
>SUVT01000016.1 GCA_015061845.1 Lentisphaerota bacterium | reverse complement strand
ATGGAACTCCGTTCTCACACGGGACCTGTCTTCCTGACCTATCGTGACAATGACAAGATCAATGCCATCGTCAAAGAAATCTGCAACGAAACGCCGTACTTCTCTTTCGTTGCTCCGGATGGGATCGAACACAAGCTCTGGAAGACCGGAACCGAACGCGGACATCAGATTTCCGAACTCTTCCGCAAGGAAGTTCCCTGCATGTATATCGCTGACGGTCACCACCGTGCAGCTTCCGCATCCCGCGCAAAAGCCCAGTGTATGGCACGCAATCCCATGCACAGCGGCGCAGAAGATTACAACTTCTTCCTTGCTGTGACCTTCCCCGCAAGCGAACTCAAGATCCTGCCCTACAACCGTGTTGTGAAAGATCTCAACGGTTTGACCGCAGAAGCATTCCTTGACAAGCTGGCTGAAAAGTTCACCGTGGAAAAGACATCTGATCCGGCTCCCGAAAAGAGCGGAACATTCCGTATGTATCTCGGCAAGCAGTGGTATGCACTTGCTCCGAAATTCGATACAGCATCCCTGGGCGTCATTGAACGCCTTGACGTCAGCGTGCTTCAGGATAATGTCCTTGCTCCGCTGCTTGGCATCGGCGATCCCAGAACTGACAAGAGAATCGACTTTGTCGGCGGGATCCGCGGAACCGGCGAACTGGAACGTCTGGTTGACGGCGGCAAAGCTGAAGTTGCATTCTCCATGTATGCCACAACGCTGGATCAGTTGATGGATATCGCAGATGCCGGAGAGATCATGCCTCCGAAGTCCACTTGGTTTGAACCGAAACTCCGTGACGGACTTGTTGTTCACAACTTCAAGTGCTGAGCGGATCAATACAGGAAAAATAATATGAGAACAGCTGAACTTTCCCGTACGACAAAGGAAACGGATATTTATGTCAAGATCGATCTTGACGGTTCCGGAGTTTCAGATATCGACACGGGGCTTCCGTTTTTCGATCACATGCTGATCCTTTTTGCAAAACACGGCAAATTTGATCTGACAGTCAAAGTCAAAGGTGATTTGGAAGTGGATGCTCATCACAGTATGGAAGATACCGGACTGGTTCTGGGGAAAGTGATTGCGGATGCTCTCGGTGACAAAGCCGGGATCACCCGCTGCGGCAGCTGTATTCTTCCCATGGATGAAACGCTTTCCATGGTTGCCGTGGATCTTTCCGGAAGACCTTATCTGGTTTACCGGGTAGAGCCGCGGGCGCAGTATATCAAAGATATTGATACTGACCTGTTCGGCGAATTTTTCCGGGCACTTTCCAATACGGCAGGGATGAATCTGCACATCCGGATGCTTGAAACCGGGGAGACCCACCATGTCTTTGAATCCATCTTCAAGGGGTTCGGACGTGCGCTTTGTACAGCAGTCACACATGACCCGCGAGTCGTTGGGATTCCCTCGACAAAGGGTTCACTCTAAGAAAAGGATTTTCTTGTTATGGAACAAAAACGGGAAACATGGGGCGGCACGATAGGTTTTGTGCTTGCAGCAGCCGGTTCAGCCATCGGGCTGGGCAACATCTGGAAGTTCCCCTACATCACAGGAATGAACGGAGGCGGAGCTTTCGTTATCGTCTATCTGATTTGTATTTTTCTCCTCGGCACACCTTTGATGCTGAGTGAAATTGCGATCGGAAGAAAAACAGCACGCAACCCTTACGGAGCGTTCAAGACAATTTCTCCTGCCGGTTCAAAATTCTCTTATGTTTTGGGTGCGCTTCTGCTCCTGCAGGCTGTTTTCATGATTTATTCGGGAGTTGATAACGTTATCGACAATGGCACAAATTCCGGAATGATCGGCTTCGGCGTCATTTCTGCTATTGCCGGTGGATTGATCATCTGGAAAGGGGTTGCAATGGTGGGGCTGTTCTCCATTCTCACAGGACTTGCGATTCTCTCCTATTACTCCGTTGTGGGCGGATGGATCCTTGAATACGTCTATCTCTCCTTCTCTCAGAATATTCAGTTTGAAACAGTTGCTGATGCAAAGGAAGCGTTTGGCAGCTTTATCAGTCAGCCCTGGAAAGTGGCAATACTGCACTTGATCTTTATGGTTCTTTGTGCAGCGATGCTTTGGGGCGGGATCCGGAATGGTGTGGAACGTTGGAGCAAGATTCTTATGCCTGCTCTTCTTCTGCTTCTTATCGCCGTGATCATCCGCGGAGTGACACTTCCCGGAGCTATTGAAGGGGTCAAATTCTTCCTTTATCCGGACTTCTCCAAGTTGTCCACCGGAAGTATTCTGGAAGCGCTCGGGCACTCCTTCTACTCTCTGAGTCTGGGTATGGGTATCATGATCACTTACGGAAGTTACATGAAAAAACAGGAAAACATCCTGAAGACATCCGTTTATATCATTATTCTCGACACGGTTGCAGCTCTTATGGCGGGTCTTGCCATCTTCCCGGCAGTGTTTGCCATGAATTACGAACCTGCTGCGGGCCCCAGTTTGATTTTCCAGGTTCTTCCTGTGGCATTCAACCACTTCCCCGGTGGATTCGGCTGGTTCTGGGCAGGGTTGTTCTTCCTCATGCTTACCATTGCCGCATTCACAAGCGGAGCATCTCTGCTGGAAATGGGAGTTACCTTCCTGATGGACCAGCTGAAATGGGGCCGTAAAAAGGCAATTGCCGTCCTGTTCGTCGTTATCAGCGCACTGGGTGTTCTGTCTGCAATCTCCATTGCCGGATGGGAAAATATTCCCTGGTTGAAGAAAGCCTTTGACTTCTGCTTCAGTCCGGATTATGTCAAAGGAAGCTTCTTTGATGTTCTTGACTATATAACATCCAACTGGTGTCTGCCGCTGGCAGGTATGATGACAGCGATCTTCACCGGATGGATCTGGACAGCAAGACGTGCAGCCCGTGAACTGCGGGAAGGCGATACAAACAGATTGATGGATACGAATATCCTCCTTCTGCTCTCCGGATTCCGGAAAGAACCGTTCTACCGTCAGATGCTTTATTCCGGTTTGACCTTAACCACATTGTGGGCGATCCTGACACGGTTCTTCGCTCCGGTCATTATCTTCTTTGTCTTCCTTCACAGTCTTGGAATCAATCTGGGATTCTGAAGAACCGCTCCTGTAAGCGGAACAGGCTGTTCCCAGCAGGAGCATCACTCCGGCAAGGTTGCTGCCGCCGTATGAGAAAAACGGCAATGGCAAACCTGTCGGAGGAATGATCGTTACATTTACCCCGATATGCAGGAATGCCTGCGTTATCAGCATAAGCCCGGCACAGAAAATCACAAGCCGGGCATCTTTTTCTCTGGTATCAAGAGCCGCTTTCCGGAACAGAATGATCATCACACAGAAACCGAGCAGCACAAGAGTTCCGCCGATCAAGCCGGAAGCCTCAATCAGTGTCGCAAAAACTGAGTCACTGTGAGAATACGGAAGATAAGCATTTGCCCAGGTCACATTGTTTCCATCTGCTCCGAACCAGCCGCCGTTTGCCATGGTGATACGAAACTGGTTGATGTGCCAGGCTGCTCCGAGCTGGTCATCTGCCGGAGAGAGAAATGCATTGATACGCCGCAGCGCATAAGGATGAAGAAGAACAAAAAGAACTGTCGGCGGGATCCAGCCGAATAACACGGAAAGAATATAACGTGTCCGGAATCCTGCGCAGAAGAGCAGAAAAGGCAAAGCTGCGGCATAAACCGTAGCAGTTCCGAAGTCAGGCTGTATCAGAATCAGAATACAAAATGCTGCTGTCAGACAAAATGCCGCTGCGAACCGCTTCCATTCACTCCATTTTTCCTGTGTTACAAGCAGACAGAGAGAGAGCAGATAGACCGGTTTTGCAAGTTCAGAAGGCTGGATCCGGATCTTGGTAAAGGGAATCTGAATCCAGCCGCTCATGTTATTGACCTTTGTCCCGAAAAATGCGGTCAGAATCAGAACGATCAGAAAGATGATCATTGCAGGGAAGGCAGCTTTTTTCAACTTGGCAAAAGGAGTATGGGCAATCAATAAAAAAAGCAGCGTTCCGATTGCCAGCCAAATCATCTGTTTCCCAGCGAAGTACCATGGATTCACGCCATAGGCTCTTGCACAATAAACTGCGGCACACCCGCCAAGTCCGATCACCAGCAAGCCGATCAGAAGATTTCCAAAAATTTTTCTCCGTTCATTCATTCCGACTTCTCCTCACCCGGAGCCAACGTCACAGAACGTCCGGGCACCTGTTTCCGGATAATTTTCAGCGAACCAGGAACCTTTCTGCCATAGCGGTCATGCATCACAACAAAAAGACCGTCTTCTCCTTTCAGAACGGAATCATATTTCTTTTCAATGTGTTCCAACCCGGGGGTACTTGTGCGCCGTTCCCGGGTCTCCACCCAGATTTCCGATGGATGCTCCTGAAAAACTTCCCTGAGAAGCGATATCTCTTTTCCGGAGATTTCAGAACCGTTAGTCAGGGAACGCCCGAAGATTCTCTCTGCCGCAGATTTCGCTTTATCATTTTTCCAGAAAAGAAAGAATTCCAGTTTGGAAGAAGCCAGCACTGTACCATCTGAGGCATAAATCGAACCGCGCAACGCAGGGATTTTCCCTTGTCTCCAGGCAGTTTCAAGAGAGATTTTCTGATATTCTTTCCGTTTGAAGATCGAAAAATAAACAACGCTGCCGAAACAGAGAGCCGTCCAGATCAAAACTGCAATAATGATCCAGCCGCTTCGTTTCCGGAAAGATTGGCCGTCAGGCTCTTCCATTATTCAAGAGTACCCGCTTCAAGCGTTTTGAGTTCGGAGCTGGATGCTGCATAAAGGAGAAATTCCGGGGAATCTTCCGCCAGTTCGCGGAGTTCATCACCTTTTTCTGCAGCAGAAATATAAAAGGTGGCAGCCTCTTTGACTTTTTCGGCTGCAATACTGTGGGAATCTGCGCTGAGCATCATTTTTGCTCCGCCGGCAAGCAACAGGACAGCTGCCGCTGCAAAGAGGCAGATCAAATACTTTACGATTTTTCCTGTTTTTACCATTTCTGTTCCCTGTCTTTTATCAGAAATTCAGATCAGCCTGCATTTCCTGATCACGTTTCAGATTGTCATGTTCTTCCATACGCTTCCGTTCGGCTTCCCAGCGTTCCAGTGTCCAGAGTTCCACTCCGATCTCAACGCCGACCACCACCATTTTCTGGCTTCCGGAACCGAAACCGGCATGTTCCCTGAACGCCTGCGGCAAAGTGATCCGTCCCTGTGCGGAGATCCGCTGAGACTGTGACCACGCTCCGGAACGCCGGAGCATCTGCCGTCCGGTAAAACTGCTTGCTGCTCTGTTTTCCGTGACTTCCCGTTCCTGACGGATCTTGAGATACGTCTCTTCCGGGTACACGGCAACGGCTCCCTCAGGCAGACAATGCAATACAACATCGACACCCTTGGAAGTAAAATCCTCCAGTATCTTCGGGCTGAGTTTCACTCTGCCGTTGGAATCCATGGAGCAATAATCTATTCCGCAGAAAGTAAGCATCCAAACAACCTGTTTTTTCCATTTTGTTCCAATATAATCCAAATTTTTCCATTTTCAAGTCTTAAAAAGAATATTTTTGTAAAAAAATTAAAAAACGACAGGTCAGGCAAAAAATGCCGCAAAAAAAATCAGAGTACAATCACCGGGACTTAAATTTTTTTCACCGGGCGGCGGTAACTTCCGGGGGGAAATCCATAAAATTTCTTGAATGCTTTGGAAAAATGAAAACGGTCAGCATAACCGCTGCCTGTGGCAATCTCGTCAATGGTTTCATCGGAATAAATCAATTTTCTTCTTGCATATTCCATCCGGACGTTCAGAAGATACCTTCCGGGGGACATGCCCATCTCTTTTCCGAACATTTCATAGAAGAGATTTCTGCTCATACCGGCTTTCCGGCAAAGTTCACTGTTGGAAAGCGGCTGCTGTAAATTCCGGTTGATGCTCTCCACCGCTTTCCGGATCCCGGGGCTCATGATCTGTTCTTCCGGTTCCAGAAAATCCTTTTCGGGGATTTCAGCCAGATAACTGTAGATCAGAGAACGCAAAAGCAGCGCACGGCGGTTTTCATCGGAACAATTCAGAATTCCATCCACCCGGGAACGGATCGTCTCTGCGGCAAAAGAAAAAACTTTCCGTCGGACACGGTCAAATGGTTCGGGAACCATGAAGTGAAGATAGAACTGACGGAATTTCCGGGTACTTTCAGTGGAGAATTTTGTATAAGGCGGAATGAGAATACAGGTATCAGCGTTCAAAGAGATCTTTTTTCCATTGAAAATGATTTCAGCCCCCGGCTCCGGATTCCAGTAGAAGATCCAGCAGGAAAAGACGGCTTCCGGGTAGATCCAGTTATCCACATCGGAAAAACAGCACTCTATCATGGCAATATCAAAAGACTCCCGGGCATCAGTGGAAATGATAAAAAAAGGATGATTTGACATAAGAAAATTAAATCCTGACATTTTATTTTTCTGAATTTTGAGTATAATATAGTTGTAATTTCTAAAAACCGCAAGTACAAAAAACAAAAAAAACAGAAAAAACAAAAAAAACAAAGGAAAAAGAAAATGCAGATCAGCGCAGAACAAAGAAAAAAGCTCAATCTCGCTCTGGAACGCCTGCTCCTGAAAGTCCGTGAAGTGAAGAAAGCACATCCGGAAGTAAAACTCGGTGAAACAGAAGCTCCCTCCCCGGAAGGTTATGTGGAAGATGATCCGCTGAGAGTTCGCGGCAGCGTGGAATGGGCTGGATATCTCAATCCCGAAAATGAAGAACTGGACAAAGTCATGCTGGAAATCCTGTCCACATTCCCCAAGACAGATCCGGCAAAAATGGCAAAGCTCACCGGAGAAAATCTCTGGGTCTGGGGCGGACCGACTCCCTTCTGGGGCGGAACCATGGCTGATGACACCCTCGTCAAAGGTGCCGATTACTACGGCGCAGAAAACGTGGTTTACGTTTACGGTCCCACCGATGACAAAATGATGACCATGCACAGCAAGTACAAACGGATGCTCTGTCAGATCAACTCCCAGTGCCGTACTCCCGGGGCGCAGGGTTCTTTCACTGACGAAGAAAATGCGGAATACCTCAGCCAGCTCTCTCTGAAGTATCCCAACATCATCGGTGCAATGTGCGATGACGTGACAACCCCCTTCCTGAAAGTTGCGCTCCCGGAATCCTTTGAAGCCCGCTACAGAGGTCTGAAAAAATACAATGACAAGCTGAAGATGTTCGGAGTTGTCTATGCACATGAACTTAACAAAGACTTCTCTCTGATCCAGCAGTACATGGATGTGATCAACCTCTGGCTCTGGCACAAAGATGACATTCTGGAATATGATGAATACATTGCGGCATGCAAAAAAGCATTCCCCGGAAAGCCCATCATTCAGGGGATCTTCCTCCACGAATACGGCAGAGCTGATATCGGCAACGTGATCGAACTGCTGAAATATCAGCTTGACAGAGCCCGCGAATACATGGCAAAAGGCGATGTGATCGGTGTTATCATTCTTGGTGACCGTGAAATCAAGAAGTGGCCCGAAGTGGCAAGTGCCATCCGCGAATATCTGCAGAATCAGTAATCTCTGAAAAAGCAGAAAACAATTTCACAAAGACTGAAATTGCAGGATATCCCATTAAAATTTATTTTAATGGGATATTTTTTTATTTCATCTTTTTGTGAAAAATATGAAAAATAATTCCCTGTATTTACCTCCTGAAACAATTGATTTTTGTAAAAACAACATTATATTATCTTTTGCAATTACCTCTTTTAACTGTTTAATATTGAATACATAGGAGCTTATTTTATTATGATTATACGTTGCCCTGCCTGTAAACAGGAATATGATGTCACTGAAGATATGATCGGTGAAGTTGCTGAATGTGACTGTGGTAATACCTTTACGATCACAAAACCGAAATCCGGAAAGGCTGGAAAATCCGGAAAAAAAGGCAAGAAGTCTTCCGGAATTGACTTTGGTGTTGTTAAAAATATCCTGATTCTGGTGGGTATCATCGTTGCGATCATCGTCGGCTGGAAAATGACCGGCGGCGATGATAAAGAAGAAAAAGATGATAAGAAAACCGCTGCGGCTCCTGCACAAGCTCCGGCTCAAACTTCTCAACAGGAACAGGGACAACCTGTTCCGCAGCAAGAGCCTGAGGCAGCCGAAAATTATACAAAAGAGCCTGGAAAAGGATTTTTTCTGGATTCCGGCGAAGTTGTTGGATTCGATTTTAAAGATCAAGAGCAGAAAGTTTTTGTTATTGACAACACCATCAGAGCAATTGATATAAAACCGGGTTCTGTTCAAAAAGATGTTCTGGAACTGCATATTCCGGAGTCCGTCAGGAAAATCACTCCCGGAAGTTTGAATAAAGTCAGAAAAGTCGTACTTACTGGCAAGAATGAGTTCTTTAAACTTGGTAAATCTGGTGAATTGATAGAAATCAAGAGTAAAACATTGCTCTATGTTCCCCGGAGTATCGGAAGCGTTTACACTGTTCCGGAAGACATTATCAACATTGCAGATTATGCCTTTGCCGGATGTATAAAATTACCGGAAGTTCAAATTCCAGATACGGTTCAAAACATTGGGATCGCAGCGTTTGAAAATTGTTCCAGTATGCAGAAGGCTTCTCTTCCCAAAAAATTATCAATTATCAGAAAGAAAACATTTTCCGGCTGTAAATTGCTGGTGGATGTCAATATTCCGGAGAGTGTTACAGAAATTGAGGGCGAAGCTTTTGCCAATTGCACATGTCTTCTGAATCTTACACTTCCGGAAAGCATAAAAGTTATTAACGAAAGAGTCTTCTATGGATGTACAAATTTGAAAAAAATAAAGCTGCCTTCCGGGATAAAAGAGGTCAAGGCCTATGCTTTCTATGGATGCAGTTCTTTGACAACAGAAAGTCTTGTTCTCAACATAAAAATCGGTGATTATGCTTATGCTTCCTGCGCAGGGATAGAGTACCTGAATTTCCCGGATTCCAAAACAGACTTCGGAGCTGGAGTTTTTTCCGGATGCAGAAATTTGAAAAAGATAACATTGCACGAAAAAACAGAAGTTATCCGGGCGAGAATGTTTGAAAAATGCAGTGCATTAAACACTATTAAATTTGCACAGAAAGGTCTGAAAAAGATCGAAGCCAATGCATTCAGCGGATGCAATGCACTGAAAAAAATCGAAATTCCGGCAGGTGTTGAATCTATTGGTCAGGAAGTGTTCTTTGATTGTCAGAACTTATCTGAAATAATATTAAAAACAGGATTGAAAGAACTTGGAGACCGGGTTTTTGCAGACTGTTACAGTTTGACAAAAGTTAATCTTCCCGACACCCTGCTCAGCATTGGGAATGAGGCATTTTTTGACTGTTTGAGACTCCAGAAAATTGTATTACCTCCGACCATCGAAACCTTTGGAAACAGTGTTTTTGAAGGTTGTGAAACGCTGAGCAATGTCAAACTTCCGGAAGCCTTGAAAGAAGTGGCACCACGTTCTTTCGCAAACTGTCCGAACTTGACCGTTATCAACATCCCAGGAAAGGTTGAAAAAATCGGAAAACAGGCTTTTGTAATTGAAAAAGAGAATAAGAATGATTACGCCTATAACAATTACGGAGGGCGTGAAGAAGAATCATTCAAATTCAACAAATATTACAAAGGAGACAAAAATAAGAAAGGTTCAATAGAAAAAACTTCAACTTCTTTTGAATATGAATATCAAAAAGAGAGTTATAAACCTACCCACCAGCGGAATCCAAGACAGCAGAGTGTCTCAAAAGAAGATGCGAGGAAAAAATATATACAGGAACATGAAAAATACTTTGCCAGAAGAAACAAATCCCATGGTTTAAGAGCGATCACGTTGCCTGAAAAATTAAAAGTTATTGAAAAAGAAGCCTTTATGGGATGCAGGAATTTGTCTAAGATCAAATTGCCGACCGGTTTAACAAGCATAGGCGAAGGAGCTTTTTATCAATGCCAATATCTTTCTCATATAAATCTGCCGGAAAAATTAAAGAATCTGGATACCGGAGCTTTTTCCAGAACAGGACTCAAATCTGTTGTTATTCCAAAAGGTTTAACAATAGGACACTCTGTTTTTGATGGATGTTTAGCTTTGACAAATCTCAAAGTTGAAGATGGGGTCGAAACCCTGCCGGCATATACTTTCAATAATTGTACTTCACTGAAAATGGTGGAACTCCCCAAAACTCTCAAGACGATTCAGAAATATACATTTGCAAATTGTCAGAGTTTAGTACGAATCGAACTGCCTGAACAAATGACTTCCCTTGGAAGCGGAACTTTTTATAATTGCAGAAAATTGACATTCATCAAAATTCCGGCAGAAATAAAGCAATTGCGCCGGTATCTGTTCCTGAATTGTACAGCATTAACGGAAATTACAATCCCGAAGGGAATCATGAAAATAGAGGACTACGTTTTCCTGAATTGCAGATCTCTCCGGAAAGTTGACATCCAAACAGAAATTACCACGCTGAATGATTATATGTTTTCCGGCTGCAGCAGGCTGGAAGAGATTGTGCTTCCATCCAGTCTCGTAAAGATCGGAGAAGGCGCCTTTTTGTATAACAGGAACTTGAGAAAAATCACGCTTCCTGAATCTGTAACAGATATCGGACAGGCTGCATTTCTGGGCAGTGCCATTACTGAAATCATAATTCCGGAAGGGGTTTCTAAAATCAGCGAAAGCGCGTTCAACCGCTGTGCCAATCTTGAGAAAATCACGCTTCCTGAAGACCTGTCAACGATCCAGAAAGAAGCTTTTTACGGTTGCAGGAAATTACAGGAAATTATTCTCCCGGAACGTCTTTATGATATCGAAGATTACGCTTTTGAAAATTGTTCCGGCTTGACATCCATCAAAATTCCGGAAGGAATTACTGTCATAAACAATGGTGTTTTCAGTGGATGTTCAAATCTTAAAAATATTGATCTTCCCTACGACTGGATCATTATTGATTTTAATCTTTTTGAAAGAAAAAGAGTTGTGATCAAGGCACCGGTATCAGCACAGGATATTTCAACGGCATCGGAAGAAGTTATCATTGATTTTGACCTTTTTAAGGGCAAAAATGTAGTGATCAGTGCTCCGACTATGATGCAGGGCATTTCAGAAATTGGAGATGAAGCATTTGCCGGATGTAAAAATCTTGAATCCATACCATTAAGCCAATGTCTGAAATCTATAGGCGAGTACGCATTCTCCGGTTGTTCAAGTTTGAGACAAATCCGTATTCCGAAGAATGTTACAAAAATCCAAGATGGCGTATTCTTTGGTTGTTCAGGTCTTGAAAAAATTACGCTGCATGATCAAATTGCAGAAATCGGAGGAAATGTATTCAGCGGTTGTGCCAGTCTGAAGGAGTTCGTTCTCCCTCCCGGAGTAACAACAGTTCCGCATTCACTTCTGGAAGGCTGTACCGGTCTGAAAAAACTTTCATTGCATAACAAGGTCAATTCTATCGGAAGCAAAGCTTTTGCCAACTGTACCAGTCTGCAGGAGTTTATTCTCCCTCCCGGAGTAACAACAGTTCCGCATTCACTTCTGGAAGGCTGTACCGGTCTGAAAAAACTTTTATTGCATAACAAGGTCAATTCTATCGGAATAAATGCATTTGCCAATTGTACCAGTCTGAAAGAGCTCGTACTCCCTGACTTTTTGGAAAAACTGCCATATAATATCATATCCGGGAATAAATCTCTTGAATACGTAGTACTTCCGAGAGCGTTAAAGGAAATACCGGCTGGATTTTTTGCAGGGCTTTCCAATTTGCAAAAAGTTGTTTTTGGAGACAGCCTCACTAAAATTGGAGGAAGAGCTTTCACGGGATGTAAAAAGCTGAAAGAAATCGAAATACCGATGGATGTAACAGAAATTGGAGTATCTGCTTTTGCAGAAAGCGGGCTTGAAAGCATCAGCTTACCCCCGAAACTGAAAACAATCCCCAAAGAAGCTTTCCTTTATTGCAAATCTCTCAGGAAGGTGACATACCCTTCTGATGTCGATCTGATTGACGAAAAAGCATTCGGCGGATGTTCTGCACTGAAAGAATTCCGTGTTTTGCCCGGAGTCCGGAGAATAGGGAAGCAGGCATTCCAGGCTTGTTCAAGCCTGGAGAATATTACCATTTTCTATGGAGTAAAGACCATTGAAGAGTATGCATTCGCTTATTGTTCAAGTCTGAAAACTATTGAAATTCCAGAAAGTGTCAGACTTCAGCCTAAAGATGAAAAGGTAAAAGAAAACGAAGAACGAGGAATGGGAATGGGAAAAAACGTTTTCTGGGGTTGTAAAAATCTTGCCAGCATCACAATTCCAAAACATTTTACTGATAAAGACGTAAAAACCTGGAGCTTATCAAGAAAGTGTCAGATTAAGAGAAAATAATTCTTAACGGCGTGCCTGGAACATTTCAGGCACGTTTTTTTATCCCGGAAGTTCAAAAAAAATTCTGTTTTCTGTTGACAAATCACTGTTAAAGTGATATAATTACTCTGTATATCTTTTCAGTGAGGCAATTTCATAAGGACTTTTGAAATTGGCTCCAAAACAGAGGAATTATGGAAATGTTAAAGAAAGCACTGGAAAAAACATTTGAGATCGGCACGACTGCAGAACAGTTGAGAATTGAAATTGATCGCGGGATCAGAGCCGGAAAGCCTGATTCTCCGGTAAAACGGAAAAAATTGGCAGCATACAATAAATCTCTGGATAAAGCGATTGCAGAAACATTTGCTCTGATGGATCAGGAAGGTCCGGAACATTTTTCCAGAGAAAACACCTGGATCTGGGGCGGTCCCACACCTTACTGGGGCGGTTCCGATGAACCGGATTGCGCCATGAAAGGGGCGGAATATTTCGACCTCGAAAACGTTGTTTATATGTATGGTCCAACCGATGAAAATGCAATCAGGATCCATAAGAATGCGAAAAAGCTGATTTGCCAGCTCTCCTCCATCAGCCGGTCACCTGGCGTGGTCTGCGGAACCGATGAAGAGAATGCAGAACTCATCAGTAAACTTTCCCTGAAATATCCGAATATCAAAGGCGGGATGATCGACGATCTGATCGGGAATTTTGGGCGTAACATCTCGTTGAAAGAGGTCAAAAAGATTTCCGAAGCATTGAAAAAACATAACCCGGATCTGAAGCTTTACTCTGTCGTTTATGTCGGAGAGATGGATTCCCCCTTCCTGAAACTGGTTGAACCCTATGTTGATGCCATCAATCTCTGGGTCGGTTACAAATATCAGCTTCCGAATCTTGACCTTGCCATTGAAAAATTCCGTCTGGCATTTCCCGGGAAACCGATCATGCTTGGAATTTTCATCTACGATTATTTTGCAGCAGCGAACCCCAACGGGAAAAAGTTCCTTGAGATCCAGTTGAAACGCGCCAGAAAGTATCTTGCAGATGGAAAGATCCATGATCTTGTGATCCTTGGAGACCGCGAGGTCAAAAAATGTCCGGAAGAGTCCGCTTTTGTCAAAGAGTTTTTAAAGAAAGAATTTACAGCCGCAAAGTGAGGTAACTATGAAATTGACATGGAAAGTCTGGCTGCTCCCGCTGTGTCTTCTTATGACCGGAGTTCATGCCTACGATCTGAATTCACCAGAAGTATTTCCGGTAAAGTATCAGAAAGCTCCGTCGCACGCCCCGGTGAAGATGGTTGTCAACGGGGAACTGAACTTTGTGATCGCTGCAGACCTGAAAGCGGAACAGAGAATGGCATCCAAGTGCAAAAGTGCGAAAAGTATTGCACCTGCCATCCAGATTCTTTCGGAAGCGATCGAAAAATGTACCGGTAAAAAAGTTCAGGTGGTGGATGTCAAAAATATCCCTGCCGGAAAAAATGTGATCGTTGTGGGCGACTGCTCCATCACCAGAGAAAACGGCATCGATGTGTTCAAGCTCCCCAATCAGGGGTTTGCTGTAAAAACATTTCCCCGGGGTATCATCATTGCCGGACATGACTCTTCTCTGATCGAAGGGTACAACATGAAGCCGCTGGAACAGCTTGGCCCCCGCACTGGAACACGATATGGAGCTTATGACTTTGTGGAACGGTTTCTCGGAGTCCGCTACTACTTCCCCGGGGAATATGGTACATTGACGCCGGAAGTGAAAAATCTTACGATTGCGCCTGTTTTTTATACAGATGCCCCTTACTTCCAGACTCGCGGCGGGATCTACTCTGTCATCTCCTGTCTTGCTCCCGGACGTCCCCGGAAGTTCTGGGAGCAGTGGCTCGGACCTCTCACGAACGAAGATCAAAAGTTTTATGAGAAGCTGCGTCTTGGCGGAGATCTGCCCGGTTCCGGCGGACACAATCCCCGTCCGGAACGGATGGCAAAATCCTTCCCCGACAAGCTGAAAACGATCTTCTACACCTCCCCCGGCGGAAATTTCTGGTACAACCCGAAAGGGCATGTCGGAAACTATTTCAATGTAGTCGATCTCGCCTTTGCCGATCTTCTGGTCGATTCTCTGAAGAGATACTACAACTCCAATGGAAAAATCAACGAAGGCGGTTATGCCTGTACAAACCTGACCAACATTTCTTTCGGGATGTGCGATACGCTTATGCCCGATGCTGAAGTCTTTAATGATCCCACTGTCCGGAAACTCAACCTGATGACCGTGCAGGATATGAAGCGCGGTGCAAACTCCGGCATGGCAAATATCTACGCCCGTTTCCACCAGTATCTGGCAAAGCGTATCCAACAGGAATGGCCCGGAAGAAAACTCTGGATCATGGCGTACTACAACGTCCGTTTTGCCGGAAATGATCCCCGCTGGACACTTCCGCCGAACACAGAAGTCCAGCTCTGTCTTGGCGATCTTCCGAACAAAGTCCGCAGTCCGCGACATATGAAACAGATGCTCAAGATTGCAGAAGAGTGGTACACCTCTCTCGGAAACCGTCCGGTTCAGAAAATCTGGACCTATTCCGGTACAAGTCCCTTTGTGCTGGCGATCAACGGGGAATTTGTGGGAGACATCCCGAAAAAATTCGGTAAATATCTTGGCAACACCCATATTTATTTCGGTCAGTGCTGCGGCATTCCCGGGGATATGTGGTTTTACTATTACTCCCTTTACGCAGCCTACCGCAGCGAATGGAATCCGAACTGGAACGCAGCGGCAGCGATCGATGCCCACTGGGAACCGTTCTACGGGAAAGAGACCGGAAAGTATCTGCGGCAGTTCCATCAGCTTCTCCGGAAATGCTATATGAAATATGCGCTCAACGATGATAACGGACAGTCCATCATCTATCCCATTCCGGAACTCAGAAAGATGGAAGAGCTGCTGGCAAAAGCGCAGAAATCTGTCAAGCCCGGATCTGTGGAAGAGAAACGGCTAAAACTCTTCATGGCTCCGTGGAAAAATGCAATCAGCTCTGTCAGGAATCAGCTTTCCTATGAACGCCCGGTCTATAAAGTCCGTCAGCTTCTGCCCAAAGAAAACGTGAATGTTGACGGAAAGGGAAATGAAGCGTTCTGGGCAAAGGTCAAGCCCATGAAACTGCTTGATCCCAAAGGAACCGGAACTCCGGTGAAGTATCCTGCCGAAATCAAGCTCGTTTGGGATAAAACAGGCATTTACGGGTTCACAAAGACGCCCTACAAGCCCACATTCAGCAAGAACAGATCCGTATTCCTCAATGACAATTTTGAAGTGATCTTCTCTCCCGGAATGAAGAAGGAAACGGTCTATCAAATCGCCTTTGACCCGCTGAATCAGAAATTCTTCGGAACCCAGCGTTTCCTGCCGATCCTTCAGCCCTTTGATACACATTGGAAGGCTCAAGGCGTGAAAATCGCGATGGTCAATAAGGGGAATGAGTGGACAACTGAATTTTATGTTCCCTTCAAAGTCTTTGATTTACCTGCTCCCCGTGCTTATCAGAACTGGCTCTGTAATATCGTCCGCAACAAAACCGGAGCCCAAAATGAATACAGCGGAACAGCTATGACTCTGGGAACGAACAGAAATCTTTCCATGTTCGGAATCATTAAATTCATGGGAAAAGGAGATTAAAAAATGAAATCACTTCTGCTGACAACTCTTCTTATTGGAACGGCAGCGGTTATTGCCTCTCCTGTTCAGGTTCAGCAGGGACCCGCACGGGTTTACAGACCCCAGCGGTATTCTCTGCGGGAGGGTGTGACCATCGCCAATAAATATTGCACCTATCCGCTGCAGTTCACCTTGACGAAGCCCGTTAATGAAAAAGGTGAAGTCTTTGCAATGAATCTCGTCGGAAAGAAAAACTGCAACTTTGTCGGCGGCTTTTTCTCTCTTACGGTCAACGGCTATAAGATGAGTGAGCTGGACTTCACCAAAGAGAAAATCACCCGCTGGCAGGATGGCGACCATTCCGGGATGGAACTGAAATTGAACTATGACGGTGCAAAGTTTACGCTCCGTCTCTTCATGCGCCCGGATTCTCCTGTCCTCTGGGGTTCTCTGATCTATGACAAAGACAGCATTGATCCCATCCGGAAAGCAACGATCGACATTCAGGCACTGCCCTCGATGTTGAAGATCGTGAACCAGAAGACACTGTTCAGCAACGCCTACACACGGGAGCTTGTCACGCCTGCAACGAAATATTCCCACAACAACAAATGGGTCAATCTGACATCTGCTGATACCAGTTTTATATTCCAGGATGGAGAACTTGACGGTTCGGCTGAAGATAAGGGTTCCGGTCCCTGCTGGTTCTGGATCGACCGGACAAACCTTTCCAGAAGTCAGGCATTTGTCCGCAATTCGTGGAAAATCTTCCTGAAATTTGACCTGAAAAAAGATTGTCAGGTCGTAAATTTCGGATTGTGGCACCCGGCAGCACGGATCTCCAATGCAGAAATGGCTGAAAAATTGAAGAAAGAACCAGCTGCATTTACATTCAAATAAAAATTATATGGGAGGATATTTTTCGTGATCAGTATCAAAAAAATCTTTGGAGTGATTCTATCCGGAATCACTGCAGTTCTCTCTGCATACGATGTCAAAACCGTAGAACTCGTTCCGGTCAAGTTTGAAAAAGCACCGTCTCATGCACCCGTCAAAATGGTGGAAAATGGAAAGCTGAATTTTGCCATCGTTGCCGATCTTCAAGCAGAAAACCGGATGCAGCGGAAAAATAAAACAGAAAAAAGTATCGCTCCGGCTGTTGTGATCCTGAAAGAAGCCATCAAAAAATGCACCGGGCTCGAACCGGTCGTTCTGGATGTGAAAGATGCCGCAAAAGCAAAATTCATGATCGTTGTCGGTGATAACGCCATCACACGGAAGTATGGTGTGGATGTGAAGAAACTCCCGCCGCAGGGATTGGCTGTCAAGACCTTTGAACGGGGTATCATTCTTGCAGGGAACGACTCATCTCTCATTGAGGGCTATAACATGAAACCGCTGGAAGCAAGAGGCTCCAGCACAGGCACAAAATATGCCGCGTATGACTTTGTGGAACGCTTTCTCGGTGTCCGTTACTTCTTCCCCGGAGAATACGGAACGCTCTGGCCCGCTGTAAAGAATCTGACTCTTACACCGGTCTCTTACACCGACGCTCCTTACATGAACGGCAGAAACGGGATCTACTATCTGGGAGACAGCATCCGCAAGCCCGCTTCAAGAAAGCATTGGGAGCCTTATCTGGGGAAATTGAGCGACACGGATCATCTTTTCTGGGATCGCTGGCGCATGGGCAGAACCATCCCCGGCGGCGGAACACATTGTCCGTTTCCGGAAAAAATCGCCAAGGCATACCCCGATAAGCTGGAAACGATTTTCTACAAATCCCCCTCCGGAAACTTCTGGTACAATCCGAAAGCTCATATCGGGAATTACTATGATCCGGTCAATCTGGAATTTGCAGATCTGCTGATCAGTTCTGCGAAAAAGTTCTATCAGTCCAACGGAAAAATCGACGAAGGCGGATATATCCATGCCTGCAACTCCACTTATTTCTCTTTCGGGATCTGCGATACGCTCCTTCCGGACTCTGACCTGATCAATCATCCAATCGTGCGGAAACTTGGGCTGATGACGGAAAAGGATTTGAAGCGTTATACCGATATCAAAGGAGCCCGTTCTGCTGCAATGGCAAATGTTTACGGCAGACTTCATCAGTATCTTGCAAAGAAACTGCAGAAGGAAATTCCCGGTACAAAACTTTATATCATGGCATATTACAATGTCCAGTTTGCCGCAGATGATCCCCGCTGGACCCTTCCCGAAAATACGGAAGTCTTCCTCTGTCTGGGCGATATCCCGAACAAGATCCGCAGCAAGGAAAAACAGAAATTCATCAAGCAGGTTGCCCGTGAATGGTATGAATCCCTTGGAAACCGTCCGGTTCAGGGGCTTTGGCTCTATACCGGAACGAACCCCTTTGTGCAGGCGGTCAACGGGGAAATGGTTGGAGATATCCCGAAAGTTCTCGGAAAATATTTCGGCAGAACCACAATGTTCTTTGACCATTGTATCAATGCGCCCGGGCATATCTGGCATTACTACTATTCTTCCTATGCGGCATACCGTTCCATGTGGAACCCGTGGTGGGATGCCGCGGCGGCGATCGATGCCCACTGGGAACCGTTCTATGGCAAAGAAACCGGAAAATATCTGCGTCAGTTCCACCAGTTTCTCCGGGATTGTTACATGAAATATGCTATTGATGCGGAAGGAACTGCCCGGAATGTGGTTTATCCCATGCCGGAACTGCTGAAGATGGAAGCTCTGCTTGCAAAAGCTCAGAAATCTGTCAAGCCCGGAAGCGTGGAAGAAAAACGGTTGAAACTCTTCATGGCTCCATGGGCAAAGGCAATCGAATCTGTGAAGAATCAGCTCTCCTATGAACGCCCGGTTTACAGTGTTTATCAGCTGCTCAGCAGGGACAAAGTCACCATCGACGGGAAAGGAGATGAAGCGTTCTGGACGAACGTCAAGCCTATGAAACTGATCGATCCCAAAGGTTCCAGCACTAAGCCGAAATACCCGGCATCCATCAAACTCGCATGGGATAAAACCGGGATCTATGGTCTTTTTGAAACGAAATATCCCACAACGGTGGACAAAAACAAAGATGTGTTTTACAATGACAATTTTGAAATTTTCTTCTCACCCGGTCTGGGAAAAGAAGTGGAGTTTCAGTTTGTCTTTGACCCCTTGAAACAGATGTTCCTGGGAACCCACCGTCTGCTGCCGATCCCGCAGCCCTTCGATTCTTTCTGGAAAGCACCCGGATTCAAACTGGAATCGAAGTATGGGAAAGAGTACTGGACCGCTGAATTTTACATTCCGTTCTCTGTATTCAAAACAGAAAACTCCATTCCGAAAGTTTACGACACCTGGCACTGCAATGTTGTCCGCAACAAAGCCGGAAAAGAGAGAGAATACAGCGGAACCGCTATGACATTGGGAAATAATCACAATTTGAATATGTACGGTCTCATTAAATTCGCAGGGAAAGGAGAATAAAATGAACCTGAAAAACATTACAATCGCAGCCCTTACATTGTTATCCGGAGCGGTTTTTGCTCAAAACTATGCACCTGTCAGAGCAGATGTCAGGCAGATGTATATTTATCAGCCGAACACCTGGGCGGTTCGTCAGGGCGCAAAAATCTCCAATCAGTTGAACTCTTATGAAGTCATTCTTGCTATGACAAAACCGATGAACAACAAACCGACTCAGACGTGGATCCGTATCTGGGCTGGTGATTTCGGGTTCTGTCCGCTGACAAGAAGTTTCAAACTTGATGTCAACGGAATCGGCATGGAAAAACTTAACGTGAAAACAAGTGATGTTCAGCCGTGGAAAGAGGGCAGAAACGCCGGGATCAAGATCGCTCTGAACTACGATGGCTGCAAACTTGATGTCATTTTCTATATGCGTCCGGATTCTCCTGTTCTCTGGGGCATGATCAGACCTTCTGCAAACACGCTGGAAGATATAAAAAATGCGGTTATGACCTTCTCCTGCATTCCCTCAACACTTGCAAGAAATGCAAAAAAGGTTCCAATCTGGGGTGGTCCGGAATATGGACGGGAAATCGTGACAAATGCAAGAACCTATCCGGCTTCAGCAAAAGTTTATCCGCTTGCCAAAGATGACACCTCTTTCATTTTCCGCGACACCAAGTTTGACGGTTCTGCGAAAGACAAGAGCAAAGGACAGGGACCTGTCTGGCTTCAGATCGACCAGACAAGCGTTGTCAAAGGAAAGATCCGCTCCACCAACGAATGGACAAATTGGATCCAGCTCAACCTGAATCCTGCTATGAAAGAGTTCAAGTTTGGAATGTGGCAGCAGCAGATGCCCATCTCCAACGCCGATTTCGACAAGAAACTCAACGCAGAAAAAGCAGCATTCACCCGCTGAACAGAGCAATGAAAAAACTTCTTGTCTTTGACCTTGACGGTACGCTGCTTGACTCTGTCGGAGGAATCGCAGCATCCGTCAACAGAACAAGAGCTGATTATGGTTTTGCGCCGCTTTCGCCGGAGAAGGTCGCATCTTTCACCGGAGACGGCGCAAAAAAATTGATCGAACGCTCTTTTTCTGATGTCCGGCTTCCGGTTCCGCTGGAAGAAGCTGTCGGGAAAATGGTTCAGCACTATGCAAATGATCCGGTAGTGGATTCATTTCTCTACGATGGCGTTGCAGAAGGGATCCGGGAACTGCATAACGCCGGATGGATCGTGACAGTTGTCAGCAACAAACCGGTAGTTGTCAGTGAAAAAATTCTCACACACTTCGGGCTGATGCCGTATCTGGCGGAAAATATTGGCGGAGGTTCCGGTTTTCCGCTGAAACCTGCTCCGGATGCACTGTTTTCTCTGATGGAAAAATACGAAGTGCCAGCGGAGAATATTTACGTCATCGGAGACAACCACACGGACTTGAATTTTGCAAAAGCCGCAGGGGTAAAAAGTGTTTTCTGTGAATACGGGTTCGGTGTGAAAGCGGATGCGGAAACATCATATACGGTCAACAGTTTTTCGGGATGTGTAAAACTTCTTTCGACTGTTTTGACTGAAATGTAATGATGTTTTTCATAAAAGAGCTTGAAAAATCTGAAAATTGCAGTAATTTAAAAAGAATGAAATTATTCTGAAAACAAAGGTAGAGATCTATGGACAGAGCATTAGCATTGGAAAAAGCCCGTGAAGTTTTGGATATCGAAATCGCCGGAATCGCACAGATCCGGGATTCTCTCGGCGATTCCTTTCTGGAATTGGTGGAAACGATCATTGATTTGATCAAAAACGGCGGAAAAATCGTTGTAACAGGTGTTGGCAAGAGCGGTCATATCGGCAAAAAGATGGCTGCAAGTCTTGCAAGTACCGGTTCGACGGCAATTTTCCTGCACCCTGTGGAAGCAATGCACGGCGACCTTGGAATGATCCAGGAAGGGGACTTGCTCCTTGCTTTGAGTTACAGCGGTGAAACAGATGAACTGCTCCATGTGATCCTGCCTGCAAAACGTCTGGGTGTCAAGATCGCCAGTTTCTCCGGCAATGCAGAATCTTCTCTTGCAAAACTCAGCGATATTGCGGTGGTTGCCCCCGTTCCCCGTGAAGCCTGCCCCTTCAATCTTGCTCCGACAACCTCTTCCACAGCACATCTTGCGCTCGGGGATGCTCTGGCAGTTACACTCATGCACCTGCGCAACTTTACCAAGGCTGATTACGGCAGACTTCATCCCTCCGGAGCGATCGGGCGCGCAGTGACAATGAAAGTTACAGATGTTATGCGCGACAGTGACCGTATGGCAAAAGTGACGGCAGATGCTACTGTTGCAGAAACACTGGTGAAGATGACAGAAGCCCGCTGCGGTTCTGCAATCATTGCTGATGCAGAAAACAATCTGCAGGGGATCTTTACTGACGGAGACTTCCGGAGAATCGCACAGACACCCGGAATTTTTGAAAAGAAGATCGGAGAAGTCATGGTCAAGAACCCGATTTCCATCCGGTTTGATGCGTTTGCAGTGGAAATTCTGAAAGTTGTGGAGAATAAATCCATTGACGATCTTCCGGTGGTCGATGCCGATGGAAAAGTGGTCGGTTTGGTTGATATTCAGGATTTGCCGGGCTTGAAATTGATGTAAATGAGGCAAAAAACCTTTTTCTTTGAGTTCATTTTGAAAAAAAATCAAAAAATGACTTGCGAAATCGGAAAAAGGTGATATATTATACGTCTCTATGGATTTTTTGTACACAAACAACAATAGGAGATAGAAAGATGTACGCAATCATCAGCACAGGCGGAAAGCAGTTGACGGTCCGCAACGAAGAAATCGTTGCAGTTGAACGTCTTGCAGGCGAAGTTGGAAGCAAAGTAACCTTTGATAAAGTTCTCGCAATCGGCGAAGGCGCAGGTCTCAAAGTCGGTGCAGAAGCAGCCGGCGCAAAGGTCGAAGCAGAAATCGTGGAACATTTCCGCGGTCCCAAACTTATTGCATTCAAGATGAAACGCCGCAAAGGCTATCGTCTCCGCAAAGGTCACAGACAGGAACTCACCAAAGTTAAAATTGTTTCTGTGGGCTGAGAACGACTATGAAATACGATGCAAACGGCGCTCTTCTGAGCACAGAAATTGCGGGGATGACCCCCATCAGCCGCGGCAAGGTCCGTGATATTTACGATCTTGGCGACTCGCTTCTGTTTATCGCAACGGACCGTATCAGTGCGTTCGACTGCGTTATGCCGAACGGGATCCCGGACAAAGGACGTGTTCTTACTCAGATGTCGCTTTTCTGGTTCGAGAAGTTCACTTGGGCTCCCAATCACCTGATCTGCGCCGATGCATCGCAGTTCCCCGCAGCTCTGAAGCCTTACGAAAAGGATCTTCAGGGTCGCTCAATGATCGTTAAAAAAGCAAAAACCATTCCTCTGGAATGTATCGTCCGCGGCTATATCACCGGAAGCGGATGGTCCTCCTACAAAAAGGATGGTACCGTTTGCGGAATGAAACTCCGCGAAGGTTACCGTCAGGCAGAAAAGCTTGACAAGCCTATCTTCACACCTTCCACCAAGGCGGAAGAAGGTCATGATATCAACATCAGCCCCGAAGAAGCTGCAAAGATCGTCGGCAAAGAAAAAGCAGAACGCGTTGCTGAACTGGCAATCCGTCTCTATTCCGAAGCTGCTGATTATGCGGAAGAAAAAGGCATTATTCTGGCTGATACCAAATTTGAATTCGGCGAAGTTGATGGCGAAGTGATCGTGATCGATGAAGTTCTGACTCCCGACTCCAGCAGATACTGGCCCAAGGATGCTTATCAGATCGGTTGCTCCCCTGTCAGCCTTGACAAACAGTTTGTCCGCGATTATCTGGAAAGCCTTGATTGGGATAAGACGCCTCCCGCGCCGGAACTCCCGCAGGATATCGTCCTCAAAACCCGCGACAAATATCTTGACGCATTGCAGCGGATCGCTGGAAGAACCCTCTGAGAAGGGTTCTCTTTTTTCCGGCGCCCCTGCGTTTTTTGAAAGGAGTGCGGCATGACAACTAAATCAGATTCCGTTGGCATCGTTCAGCCGCACGATTTCATTTTACAGGAAGGGATCCGCTTGCACAGCGGACAGATCCTCGCTCCTGTCACCCTCCGTTATGAAACCTACGGCACTCTGTCCGAAAAAAAGGACAATGCCATCCTCATTGAACATGCCCTCTCCGGAGATGCACACGCTGCCGGTTATTATGCCGAAGGCGATGGAAGACCCGGCTGGTGGGACAGCATGATCGGTCCCGGAAAACCTTTTGATACAAACCGCTATTTCATTGTCTGTTCCAACATTCTCGGCGGCTGCAGCGGTTCCACCGGACCAGGCTCCATCAATCCTGCTACCGGAAAACCTTACAACATGTCGTTCCCTGTCATTACCATTGAAGACATGGTGGATGCCCAGCGGAAATTGAAAGAACACCTTGGTATTCAGAAGTGGCTTTCTGTTGCCGGCGGTTCCATGGGCGGAATGCAGGCGATCCAGTGGGGGATCAAGTATCCCGAAGAAATGGACAGTGTGATCGCCATTGCAACAACAGCTCGGATCTCTGCCCAGTCTATTGCATTCAACTGGGTCGGCAGAGAAGCAATCATGGATGATCAGGACTGGAACGGCGGAAATTACGAAGATCAGCCGGAACATGGTCTTGCAACAGCCCGGATGCTTGCTCATATCACCTATCTCAGTGAAGAATCCATGCGCCAGAAGTTCGGACGCCGTCTGCAATCATCTGAAGATTATTCTTATGCGTTCAAAAAAGATTTCAGTGTGGAAAGTTATCTGGAACATCAGGGAAGCCGTTTTGTGGAACGGTTCGATGCAAACAGCTATCTTTATATCACCCGTGCCATTGACTATTTCGACGTGGCAGGGCGGCACGACGGAGAACTGAAAAAGGCGTTTGAACATGTCAAGTGTCCGTTCATGGTCGTCTCCTTCTCCAGTGACTGGCTTTTCCCGCCGGAACAGTCAAAGGAACTTGTCCGGGCCTTGCTGGATAATGACATTGACACGACCTACTGTAATATTGAATCCAGTTACGGTCATGATGCGTTCCTTCTGGAAGAGGCAACGCTGGGAAGAATGCTTTCCGGATTCCTTGATAATCTTTATGACAGACGGGAGGACGAAAATGCGAAGTGATCTGATCAAAGCATCTGAAGAGTATATCTACTCCCGCCGGGACCTTTCCACAATGACAGAAATGATCCCGGAGAATGTCCGTATTCTTGATTTGGGCTGCGGGACCGGGCGGCTTTTGAAAGCGATGCAGGTTCTGAAAGGAGCCCGTGTCATGGGAGTCGAAATGAACGAAAGCAAAGTCATTGAGTGTATCGGACGCGGTGTGCCTGTGATCCAGAAAAACCTTGATGACGGATTGAGTGATTTCAAAGACAACTCTTTTGATTTTGTCATTCTCAGCCAAACGTTCCAGACGGTGAAGCGTCCTGATGTGATTCTGGATGAGATGCTGCGGATCGGAAAACGTGGGATCGTCAGTTTCATCAACATCGGTTACTGGCGCGCCCGGATCCAGATTGCCTTTGGAAATATGCCGGTGACCCGGACCCTTCCCATGCAGTGGTATGATACGACCAATATTCACCTGGGAACCATCAGTGATTTCCGGAAACTCTGCCGCGACCGTAATATCAGGATCGTAACAGAAATTCCGCTGCAGGAGCGCAACCGTATTCCGTGGAGATGCCGTCTGTGGCCGAATCTCTTTGCATCCACCTGCGTTTTTATTATTGAAAAATAAAATCCAGAGTTGGATAGCTATCCGGATCGGTGCATATTATATAAGTCATTTTCATTTTATTTTATAACGAGAGGAGTTAAGAAATGAAAATTTTAAACACATTGTTGGCAGCAATTGCAGTTGTTGTGCTGGTAAGCGGTTGTACAAAGAAACCCTTGAACTACGTTCCTGAAGATGCTGAGTTTGTCGTTTACAGCAATATGGAAGGTGTCTTGGAATCCAAGATTTGGGATGCTCTTGAAAGCAATAAAGTTTTCTCTAAAGAGGTCATCAGATCTTTTGAAAAGGAATTTGGGTTTGATCTTGAAGATCTCTCAGGAAAAATTGTTCTTTGGGGACGTTTCAAGGAGAAAGGACCGAAGCCTGATGGTATGGTTGTATGCTTGAATGAAGATGAAGCGGAAAAGATTTTTAAGAAGCTTCGCAACCATTTCAACGATCAGGATAGTTATAAAGTCAAAAAAGACGATGTCGATGATTGCGATGCCTTTAAGGTTTACTCTAAAAACTCAAAAGATGATGACGATATTGTGCTCAGTGTTGTTTTAGTTAACGATAATGAATTGCACTTCGCTTTTGAAGATGAGCCTGAAATCTTTGAAAAGTCAAACAAGAGCAAACTTGCTTCTGCTCTTGATGCCGATGCAGTGTTTGCTTGTGCAACAAACGGCGAATCTCTCTATGATGCGTTTGAAGATATTGATGAAGATTTTGAGGCTGACGGTCTTGAAGATGTTGGACTCATTACATTTGAAGTCTTCTGCACCAAACGCAAGATCACTGTTGAAGCCAATGCTGATATCAGCGAAGTGAAATAAT
This sequence comes from Lentisphaerota bacterium, assembly GCA_015061845.1. Lineage (GTDB taxonomy): Bacteria > Verrucomicrobiota > Lentisphaeria > Victivallales > UBA1829 > SIG79. The sequence continues at coordinate 11,497 of SUVT01000016.1, read as the reverse complement.
CAGTAACTCTTGCAAACTTATTGATTGGCGACTCTCTTCCGGAATTTTCCGGGAGAGAGTTTTTTATATTCGGGATCAAGAAAATATTATTCTGAAACTTGATTTTTTTTCAATTTATGCTAAATTAAATATTAGAGATGCACTAACTATGCACTAACTAAAAAAAAGAGAGTTAAAATGGTTTCTCTGGCAAAAGATCCGAAATATCTGCAGATGGCTGAAAAGTTCCGGAATGAGATTCTTTCCGGTGTTTATCAGCAGGGGAGCAGACTGCCTTCTGATGAGATCATTGCCAATGCCTACGGAATCAACAAGCGCACTGTTGCTGCAGGAATGGCGCAACTGGTTGCCGAGGGGTTGATTTCCAGAACACCCGGTCGGGGATCTATTGTTGTCCGGCAGAAAATCGTTACAAAGCATACCAATGCAGTTGTTTGTGTTACGCACAGCGGAGGGGATGTTTACAGCAATATGGAATCAGAGATCATCACACAGGCTTTGAAGCGTGGTTTCTATCCAGTTTGGGTTCCTCCCGCTCTTTTTAATGCAGGGATCTCGTACCGTCTGGACAGCAAGCAGTTTCATCAATATATGGAACATGCCATCAATAACATGCCATACGGCATGATCGTTCACGGAGAACGTTTTATTCCTTATGACATGCTGGAGCGGAATTTGTCAAAGATCGGAAAACTGGTTTTTATCTGCAACTATCCCAATACGAAGGTGTTGCCGGCGAAATATGTTTTGATTGATTATGCTGCAGCAGCGCAGAAGGTTGTGACGCATTTCAAAAAAAAAGGACACCGGAAAATGACTTTTCTGACGACTCCGGTTAAGACAATTGATAAATTTTTACTGAAACCGCCGCAATATCATTATCATCTTGCATTAAAGAAAGCATGTCTGGAATTGGGTATGGAATATGACGAAACCATTCCTTTCCAAATGTGGAATTCTGCATTTGAACCGGATATCTTCCGGAGTCTTCACGAAAAGAAAATAACGGCAGCGGCTCTCTCTTCTGACTCTGTCCTGAATTGCTATTATGGGAATTATAAGACCAATTTGAAAATAAGAATTCCGGAAGATCTTTCCGTGATCGGTTTTTATGATACCTATGGAGAGGCACGCCCCATCACTTCGTTGAACATCCGGGAACGGGAAATTGCCACAATGGCGATGGAAATGCTCTTTGAAGACAGCAGTAAAACGAAAAAAATTTACATTGAACCCGATTTGATCGACCGGGGCAGTGTATTGAAGCAGTAAGGGATCACAGGAGCATAAAATGAAAAAAACTCTTATTTTTACCACAGTAATCATAACCATTTTAACAGGATGCGCCATGAACGAACAAGCCAATTACACTTATCCGGAACATTGTATTCCTCCCGATCAGGAACGTGCTGAGATGGCACTTCAATTTGCCCAGCCCTACGCAGCAGCCGTCATATACAAATATTACAACCGCGATAAAAACAATATTCCGCCCTATACTTTGCCGCAGTTCACCTCAAAAAGTGTCAAAGAGTGGGAAGAAGTGGAACGCCCCCGCATTTTGAAGCAGGTCAAGGAGTGTTTTTACGGCGAAATGCCGCCTGCCCCCGACTTTCTGGATGTCGAACTCCTCACGCAGGTCAACGATGCCTATGAAGGAACCGCCGTATTGAAAGAGTTCCGCATTCACTGCCGCATGAAAAACGGGAAAAAATTTCACTTCGACACCCTGCTTGTGGTACCGAAAAATACAAAAACTCCGCCGCCTGTTTTTGTCGGTTTGAACTTTTCAGGCAACCATGCTTATACCAAAGAACCGTCTGTAAAAATTTCGCGCGGCATGGAATTCAGCACCATGGAACGCAAATTTTATCCGCTTTCAAAATATCAACACGGTCGGTTCGATAATCAAACATGGAATTTCCGTGAAGCAATAAAGCGGGGTTATGCTGTTGCAACTGCATGCTACTGGGAAGTCTGCCCCGATTGGTGGACAGGCATCAAAAGAAGTCCTTTCACTCTGTTCTATGACGAAAAAGCGTTACGCATGGACTATGAGGTCTCTTACCGTGAAGCCCAAATCGACACATGGACCCGCCCTGTCGGAATGATCGGCGCATGGGCGTGGGGAATGTCCCGCATTCTTGATGCACTGGAAAAAGAGCCGCTCGTTGATGCAAACCGTGCAGCTGTCATGGGACATTCCCGATTGGGGAAAGCCGCCCTTTTTGCCGGGGTATGTGACCAGCGTTTCAAACTTGTGATTTCCAATAACTCAGGCAGTTGCGGAGCAAAACTCTCCCGCCGCCAATTCGGCGAAACCCTGCCGGTTTCCTACTGGTTCCATCGCATGTGGTATTGCGGAAAACTTGCATGGTATGTCGACAGCCCGGAAACGCTCCCCTTTGACCAGCACATGTACCTTGCACTGATCGCCCCCCGCGCGTTGTGTGTCGCAAGTGCCACCGAAGATCTCCACGCCGACCCGGAAGGGGAATTTCTCTCGACCCTCAATGCAGAACCTATCTGGAAACTTTACGGACTGAAAGGGCTTGGAACTGATACGATGCCAGCCACACCGCAAACGCTCGGCAGCGAAAAACTCTTCTACAATCTCCGGGAAGGAAAACATGCCGTCACTGCCAGAGACTGGGAGTGTTATTACAACGTTGCAGACAAAGTTTTCAATATGAAATGAACACATTGCAAATAACGAAAGGAACGAAAAATGAAAAAGGCTTGTAACAAACAATCATGCCTGTGTACAGGCATGAAGCACCGGTGCTTCACCCTGATCGAGCTTCTGGTTGTGATTGCAATCATCGCGATCCTCGCCGGAATGCTGCTCCCCGCCCTGAACAAAGCAAGAGATGCCGGAAGAAGTTCTTCCTGTAAAAACAACATGAAAACAGCATCAATGGCAATCCGTATGTATGCAGATACTTACAACGACCATGTCGTTCCGCTTCATACCGGGAATCCCGGTTCTTACGGTGACTGGTCAGGTTTACTTTGGATGATGTTCCTGAAAAGGTGCGGTATCGTCTACACCGATTCATTTCTTACCGGAGCTGGAAAGATGTATAAATATATGTGTCCTTCTGTTCCGCAATCCAAGTATAATAATACCGATATGGGGTTCTATTCCTGGGCGAACAACACTATGAGACTTCCCAGTATTCAAAGTGCAAACGGTTGGAAAACTGTCCGGAAGTTCGGCTCAGTCAAAAATCATTCCCAGGTCTTCTATATGGCAGAAACAAGGAACCATCCGGAGCACTCCAATCCCACCGGTTACAACTATGCCTACAACCTTTACAATGTAAATCCTTCCGCAACGACTGCGGCCTGGTTTGACCTGGATCGGCATGGTGGAAAATTCAATCTTTTCTATTTCGATGGACATGTCAGTGCAAGGAATTTGAACGGTATCAAGAACAAAGATACAAAGCCGAACATTTTTTGGTATGGAGAATAAAACATCATGAAAAAATTACTGATTTTCTCTGCTTTGGCAGCGGCACTTTCTCTCACTGCTGCGCCGAAAGTGGAATTTTCACCCGCGAAGACAGTCACAACGGTTTCTTTTGCGAAAAAAGCACCCGTTGTTGATGGCGTGATCAGCCCCAACGAATATGCCGGATCCTTTGAAAACTTCGGTATGGTATCCTACAACTCTGCGTTTCTGGCGACACGTCAGGCAAAGAGTTTTGCCGCGATCGACGGTCAGTATCTTTATCTGGCATGTCAGAGCGAACTGCCCGATCCGGAATCTAAAGTCAAACTGAAAAAACGGTTCAAGAAACGGGACAGTCAGATCCCCATCGACGATTGTGTGGAATTCCTTTTCATGCCCAAAGGCGGAAAAGCACTTTATCACCTGATCCTCAACCCGGCAGATGTCTCTTATGATATTCTCTATCCGGTGGTCAACGGCGGAGTCAGCACACAGGTTTCCAGAGACTGGGACCCGGAAATCAAGGCAAAGTCCACGATAGAAAACAAACTCTGGACCATTGAAGCACGGATTCCCCTGAAAGAAATGGGTGTCAAACCCGGAAAACGGAATCAGGATTGGTACTTCCAGTTTGCACGCACCTGGAACTTCCCCAGACAGCAGTGTTCTTTCAACAAAGCCACTATTTTTGCCAATGTTGACCACATGAACCCGGTGAAATTTGCTGTTGCAACTCCCGTTGTCCGCTTCACCGGCATGGGCAATTATGCGAAGGGAGATCATGACATTGCATTCAAGATCGACAACCCCACAGCAAAGCCTGTGAAGATCAGATATCAGGTCTTCGTCACCTCCGAAGCTGCTCCCCGGAACCTTGACAATGAAATCGTTGTTGCTCCCGGAAAAACAGAAGCCGTTGCACTGAAATATCAGGAAAAAGCCCGTGTTTCCTGCGATATGAATATTCTTTTCACCGATGTCGCGACCGGAAAGATCCTGCTTCAGAGAACCCTCGGCTGGCAGCTGCCTCAAGGGAAACGCTGGATCACTCCGGATCTCAAAACCGGCGCCCAGCTGGAAATCGGGGTCTACCCCTACTACAAACTGATCCGGGCAAGGATCGGAAACCACGGCAGCCCCATCAATGTTCAGAAAGTGACCTCTGCTGTCATGCGGATCACCGATGAAAAAGGTAATCCGGTCAGCAAAGATTTCGTACCTGTCAAGCAGGGAACTTCCGGATTCTATGCAGAAATGCCCCTGCCCGCTTTGAAGAAAGGGAACTATTTTGTCGAAGCGAGACTGAAAAAAAACGACGGCAAAGTGGATGTTTACAAGGCAAAATTCTACTTCAATAAATTTGAATGGGAACACAACAAGATCGGTATGGACCGCATTGTTCTTCCGCCTTATAAACCGCTGCAGTATTCCGGCAAGAGCGTGAAAACTCTGATGTCCAGATATGATTTTGACAAAGGATTTTTCAAACAGATCGCTTCCGGAAAAGCAGAAAAACTTCTTGCTGAACCGGTTGTGTTGAAAATCAACGGTCAGGTTCCCGGATATACAAACCTCGGGTTCCGCTGGATCGAAAAATCAAAAGATCTTGCCATTGTGGAAGATTCCGTTGCAATTACAAACGGTCCTGCTGTCGATGTCAGACATGAACTGGAATTCGATAACTTCATCAAGACGACTGTCACAGTTAACCCGGGGAAGAGTTACAAGTTCAACTCCATGACGCTTGACATTCCGCTGAATACAGCCTTTGCGAAACAGATCCACGCCACCTGCAACACCATGAAGTACAACATTGCAGCCGCTCTTCCGGAAAAACAGGGCGAACTCTGGAACTCCATGCAGGGCAAAATCCACACTGCAGTTTCCAACAACTTCCGTCCTTACATCTGGGTCGGAAACATGGGAGAAGGTCTGGCATTCTTTGCGGAAAGCGACAAGAATTGGAGCCGCGATCCCAAGAAGCCCATGGCGCAGGTCATCCGGGAAGGCAACAAAACCATTCTGCGGATCAACTTTGTGGATAAACCGACAGTCAGAAGCAAACCGTTCAAACTTGTTTTCGGCTTCCAGGCAACTCCCACAAGAACCCGTCCGAATTCCAGCCGTCAGCTGACCGAACGGTTCAGTGCCCCCAACTCCGTGCGGATGTCTCTGTTGGCTGGATCCGGATGCTGGGCAGCGTTCGAGTATGACTTCTGGCCCATCAACAAAGATTATACTTTTCTCAACGAACTGAAGAAGTCTCTCGGCGGCAAAGGAGACAGAGCCCACGAAAAAGCAGTCGTTGAAAAAATGATGCGTCACTTCAAAAATCTCCCCACCGACCGGCAGGGATTCTATCAGCGGCACATGGATCGCGGATTCATCTACGCCCGGATCAGTGATGTCATGGTTCCTTACATGAACCCCCGTGCCACACATCTGCGCTGGGAAGAGTTTCAGGTCTTCATGGATGAATGGTTCTGCTCCGATTTCCGGGCGAATAATGAAGATGATTACAACAACACACCGTCAAAGAGTTATCAGGATTTCCTGCTTTACAGTAACCGGAAACTTGTCCGGGAAGGTCTTCAGGGGATCTACTATGACAACATCCGCGACTGGCACAATCCGAACCCTGTGACGGGACCTGCTTATGTCATGGAAAACGGAAAAGTCCAGCCTTATTTCGATATCTTTGACATGCGCAACCTGATCAAACGTACTGCGATCATGGTTTATCAGGAAGGAACAAAGATCTTTGACAACAGACCTCTTCTGGTTCTGCATATGACGAACACCAACCTTGTTCCGTTCATGAGTCTGGGAAGTATCCAGCTTGACATGGAAGCCATGTTCGGCGCAATGGATTTCCAGGATCGGTTCAGTGAAGATTACATCAAAGTCTGTACGCTCGGTCTGCAGACTGGAAGTATTCCGGAAGTTCTGATCCAGATCTCCGGAAACAACAGGGATTTTGTCACAAGAACATTCCTTGCGGTCACACTGGCTTATGATATCCCCATGGTTCTCAACGGCGGAGGACCGACAGCTGTCTGGAACAAGACCTGGACAAAGCTCAAAGGGCTCGGCTACGGAACAGACAAGATGGAAGTCTTCCCCTGCTTCGCTCCGTCCGGCAAAGTTTCAACCGATGCAAAGAAACTCCGTCTGACAGAATACCGTTTGAAAGATGGCAGAACGCTTGTTGCAGCCTGCAGTTTCGGTCATGCCGGAAAAGCAAAAATCAAATTTGCATTCCCTGTGAAGGAAGCCAAGAACCTTGAATCAGGAGAATCTCTTCCCGTCAGTGGAGATTCCGTTGAAATCGACCTCAAGAAACATGATTTCAAGATCATCAGTGTAAAGTAAAAAGGAGAATATCATGAAAAAACTTTTGACAATTCTTTCCATAGCAGCGATTGTCTGCGGGGCGGCGGCACAGAAATCCGCCCCCATGCCGAAATTTGTGGATGCAGTCTCGTTCTACATCTCTTTCGATGATGAGACAGCCGATGCGGATATCACGGAAGGCAGGCACAAACCCATGGTTGTACGGGGCAAAAAAGTCTTTGCAGAAGGGATCCGCGGGAAAGCGGCTCTCTGCGGACAGAACGGCGCACAGTTCCGCTATTACCGCAAGGACAACCTGAACTTTGATCAGGCGGGAACCATTGTTTTCTTCTACAAAGGTGCATTCAAATCCCTGAAATCCGGTCCCCGGACATTCTTCTGGGGAATCGAATCCAACTCCGGTTATATCGGACAGCACCTTGCAAACGATCCCAAAACCCTGTGTCCCTGCAAACGGGAACTTCATACCATGTACCTTTTCGGAAAGCGGATCAAAAACCGGACATTCTTCACCAAACTTTCCGGCGGGGAAGCCGGTTGCGAAAAGTGGCACATGCTTGCATTTTCCTGGGCTCCCGGACAGATAAGCATCAAATTTGACAATGAACCGTCCAAGAACTATCCCACATCCTTTGAAATGACAGAAGCCGATTTCCCGGCAAACAACTTCTCTGTCGGCAGTTGTTCCCACTGGGAATATTATATTGACGAGTTCACCATCTACAGCCGCCGTTTGAGCGACGTGGAACTCTCTGAGATCTACGAGTACTACTTCAAAAAATAAGGATCGGATATGAAGACAGTTTTTCCTGAAAATCAGGTCAACTATGTTCTGCGGATGTATCTGCCCCGTTGGAACTATGAAAAAATCATTGCAGATATCATCAAATTCTGCAAAGAAACCGGCACGGAGCATGTGATGCTCTTCACCGATGCGCAGCACATGGTCTGGAACCAGCTGACCATCGAAGAAGCCCGGGAAGAAGCGGAAAATATCAGCCGCGCCATTGCAGATCTCGGCAAACACGGCATCAAAGTGGGGATCAACTCTTCCTACAACATGCTCATGTCGCGGTTCGACCACACGGAACATAATCCGCAGTACAAACACTGGGCAACTCTGGCAGACGGCACTTGTGATAAACGCACGCCGTGTCTGCTGGATCCCGCTCTGAAAGTGTATCTGGATGAGTTCTACCGGATCCTTGCCGCAACCAATGCAGAATATATCTATATCGACGATGACCACCGGTATATTTTTGCCGGACGGAACAACACCTGGGGCTGCATGTGCGACCTGCACCTTGCGGAGTTTTCCAAACTCACGGGCAAAGAGTGGACAAGACCGGAACTTCAGAAAGCGATCCTCAATGACAAAACTGTTCAGAAACAGTGGATCATGTTCCTGAAAAAACCGTTGGAAGAGCTGGCGGCTGTCATCAGCAATGCAGTCCACAGCGTCAATCCGGAAATGACGGTCGGGGTTATGGTTCCCTGTCTCCACTGCACAACGCTTTATGACTATGATCTGCCGAAAATGGCACGGATTTTCCAGCCTGAAGGCAAACTTCTGCTGCGCCCCTGTATCGGACCTTACAGCGACCGCGACCGTCAGCAGATCGTACCGGGGCTGTTCTACATGGAAACCATTGGACACATCATGGGCGATTCTGCCGAATACACGCCGGAAATCGAAACCACTCCCTTTACCCGCTTCTCAAAGAGTATGGAAGTCATCCGTTTCCACATCTCCCAGGGGATCATCAACCGGATGTTCAACCCGGCGATCTCTGCTTGCGGATATGTGGGAAACAGCCCGTTCTTTGAACCGGAAATCGCCAAAATGCTCAAACGGGAAAAGCCCTACTTTGAAGCATTGCGGAAAATCGCTCCGGAACGCGGCACCAAAAAGGGAGTCGGCTTGAGATATCACCGGAGTTCCGCATTGAACACACCCAATATGTACTCCGCTATCTCTGACTATTATCTCCCGGCTTTCGCCCACCACGATTTCCTCGCCAACAGCGGATTCTGTCTGACCTACGACAAATCCCCCGTGACATTCCTTGCCGGAGACAGTGTTTATTCCTTCTCCGATGAACAGCTCATGGATTATCTCAAAGGAAATCTGATCCTTGATTCCGTTGCAGCCAAAGCATTTGCGGACCGCGGACTTCTGGAATACACCGGAGCAAGCACGGCAAAGATGAATGTCCCCTTCGGTGCAGAATACTTCTCCGATCCGGAATACTGCGGAGAATATGCCGGAACTTACGGCCCGCTGAAAGATACTCCGCTGAGCGATGTCCAGAAAATCGTTGATGTTCAGGAAGGTGCAAAAGTTCTTTCCGAACTGACAAACCACGATCTGGAAACCATCTGTCCGGCAATGACCATCTTTGAAAACAAACTGGGCGGAAAAGTCGCTGTCATGGCTCTCCGTGTGGGACCTGCCGCATACGATCTGCGCCACTTCATCAGCTATCAGAAACAGCTGCTCATGCGGAACATTCTGAACTGGATGGATCCCATGGCGATTCCCGCTTTTGTGGAAGATCCCACCTGCTTCGCCGTTCAGTATTTCGACAACGGAAAAGATGTCCTCATCGGGCTTACCAATACATCCTATGATATCGCCCATGAATTGACCATCTCCTTTACCGACAAGGCATTGGATCCGGAAAACGGAAAATATCTCCGGGAAGATGGAGAGCTCCGTCCGTTCACGGAAATCGCGGTCAAACTGGATGACGGAAAATGGAAGATCACAAAAGATCTTTCCATCTTCCACTATTTTGCAATTCAAATTCCGAAGAAAGGATAAAACAAATGAAACATCTCATCACATCATTGCTGCTTGCAGCATGTATTCTGCCTCTTTCCGCAGAAGTTCTGAAAAATGATACTTTTGCAAAAAATCTCCGCGGCTGGAACGCTCCGGCTTACTGGGCTGGAAAAGTCTCTAAAGTAAAAGTTGACGGCAAAGACTGTCTTCTTCTGGAATCCGGCAAACGGGGCAGCGAACTTTTCGGCAGAGCGTTGGGCTACAACAGAAATATCAATTATTTCCCCGGCGATACTGTTAAAATCACTGTCAAAGCAAAAGGCGAAGGGAAACTTGCCTGCGGGGCACTGTCCTATCATTTCGGAAAAGGTCAGCCCAACTATTGCCGTGACGGAGCAAGAGATCTCACCTCTGAGTTCCAGACTTTCACATTCACCTGCAAGCTGAATGAACGGTTTGAAAAACTTCTTTCTTTCATTGAAGTTCAGGGTGTCGGGAAAGTTTATGTGGAATCTTTCCACATGGAAACAGTTGTTCCTGCATCCGGTTCTGTGAAGTCTGATAAAGATATCCAGATGGCTTCTGTCAAAAATCCGGTCAAAGCAGTCACATTTTCAACCAGTCTCAAGAATCAGGAATTTACCATTTCTCTGAAAAACGGCAACAATGTCACTTATCAGAAAGTCAAAGCTGATTCCAATGGAAAAATCTCTGTTGCAACTGACAAGCTGACACCCGGCTTCTGGGAAATTTCAGCTTCCAATAACGGAAAAAATGCCCTTGCCTATGTAGAAGTCCAGCCGGAAAATGTCTATCAGGCAACCAGCAATACTGCAAAGAAAATCAAACTTGCCAAACCGGTAAGAGTTCTTTTCCTCGGAGACTCTCTCTCCGACTTCTATCGCGGCTATAACTACATCGACCGCATCAGTTTCTGGGTCAACAAGTACAATCCCGGAAAATTCACCTTCCGCAATGCCGGAGTCGGCGGCGACTTCTGCAAACGCATGGAAGACCGCTTGAACGGTGCGCTGGTCAAGAGAAACTATGCGTACAGACAGAATATGTACAACGGGCTTTTCGATGAAAAGTTTGATATCATCTTCCTGTTCCTCGGACAGAATGACACCAGATCGTTCCGTAAGACCAACTTCACCAAACAGGAAACACCGCCCGCATTGCAGCAGAAATGCCTGACCAATATCTGCAAGATCCTCAAGAGCAAATTCCCTCAGGCAAAGATCATCATGATTGCGCCCTCTCCCTCCGATGAACAGCTGTTCCTGGATCGCGCAAAGAAATGGGCTCCTTCCAATAATATGGTCATGTACGGAAAGAAAGATCTGGTTGATCTCTACCACGCAGAAAACAAAAAATTCTGCGCTGCCAATAACATTCCTTACATCGACATTCTCTCTGTCATGCGGGCTGCACCCTCCATCAAGGATCTTTATGTTTCAGATGGTGTTCACCTGAGTCCTCTCGGCGGCAGAGTGATCGCTGATGAAATTCTGAAATTCCTTGCAAAATAAGCATGTTGTAAAAGTTTTTCACTTGGAGCGATGGAAAAAATCTTCCATTGCTCTTTCTTTTTTAAAAGTATGATTTGTAATGTATGGCGGCAATGCTATATTAGTTGATAATGAAGGGATTTTTAAGCAGAGGTATCTTATGAAAATTGCTGTCTGTATCAAGCAGGTTCCGGGGACGGCTCAGGTTGAAATCGACCCCGTCACCGGCGTTTTGAAACGGGATGGTGTGGAATCAAAAATGAATCCATACGATCTTTACGCATTGGAAACCGCTTTGCGGTTCAAACAGGAATACGGTGCAGAGCTGACCGTTATCACCATGGGACCACCCCAGGCACAGGCTGTCATCAAAGAAGCCTTTATGATGGG